>CALHRQ010000125.1 GCA_938038175.1 uncultured Granulosicoccaceae bacterium
CAAGGCAATCCTATTCTGCGCATTTAACCGTTTTATTATTTGAAAAAAAAGCTGAAGCAGGTGACGAAACTATCCCAAGCATTAACCAGTGCAATTATTTAAAATTGAAGCCAAAGACAACAATATTTGAAGCACTTGCCAATGCGTTTCATCGAGAAGAAGTGGAAACGTGTTTTGCCTTACTCGGTGATGCAAATATGCATTGGGCTGGTGCGTTAAGCAATTTGGGTGTACGGATGATCTACACCCGCCACGAACATGCAGCGGTAGCCGGTGCCACGGCTTACGCTCGCAGCACGGGCGCCGTCGGCGTTGCAAGTGTTACCTGCGGTCCCGGCTTAACCCAGATAATGACTATTTTGCCAATTGCTGTGAGGGCGCGTATTCCGCTGCTGATCTTTGCAGGTGAAGCTCCGTTGAATAAAGCCTGGTACAACCAGGGTATTGCGCAAAGGCCATTTGTCAAAGCCTGTGGTGCACAGTATCGAGCGCTACACAACCCAGATACAATGATATCTGATGTGCATCAAGCATTTGCCGATGCAAAAAAAACACAACAGCCGATGGTTATTGGTGTGCCTTTTGATTTGCAGCAACAGCCTAACGTAGATAATAATAAGCACCCAACATCAGATAACTTGTTTTCCCAGCCAAATCCTGTAGGTCCGGACACTGCTGCCATCGATCAGGCGGCTCTACTCATTACAAAAGCAAAACACCCGGTTGTGCTGGCAGGGCTTGGTGCCGTTGATGATGATGCGAAATCCGCTTGCATAGCACTAGCCGAACAATGCGGTGCTTGTTTAGCCACCACGCTTCCCGCCAAAGGTCTCTTTCACGATCAAGCGTTTTCGCTCGGTGTTGCAGGTGGCTACGCAACTGAAGGTGCAAAAACGTTGTTTGCTGAATCCGATCTTATTATTGCCCTGGGTGCGAGACTGGCATCGCACACCTTTGACGGAGGCAGCCTTACACCCAACGCAAAAGTCATCCACATTGATATTAATCCGCAAGAGAGAGTTCAAGGTCGCAAAGCGTCAGATATCATGATCACATCCGATGCACGTTTAGGTGCGGAAGCACTTTTTGTTGCGCTAAAAAAGTTAGATTTATCATCGAAGGCAGAATCACCAATAACCGGTTGGCGCAACAAGCGACTATTACAGCGTACCGAAGCCGCAATCACTTTACCCGACACACTAGCGCATGATACGCCCGATGGCGCTTTGCATCCCATGGCAGTCATAAAACAGCTCAGTAACATCATTCCACCCAATTGTCACATCATCAACACTTCCGGGCATTGCGCTTACTATGCTGCACAGATGAACAAGCATCCGCAAAGCCACTACACGGTTATCCGTGATTTCGGTGCAATTGGCAACGGCACATCGTTTGCCATGGGCATAGCTGCAGCTCATCCTGAAAGCCCTGTTGCATTAATTGAGGGCGACGGCTCAGTGTTGATGAATATTCAGGAACTGGAAACAATGCACCGTCAAAAATTGAATATTCTCACCATTGTGTTAAACGATGGTGCGTATGGCTCAGAGGTACACAAGTTACGTGCAGATGGCGTAACGGACGCAGGTTCGGTGTTTGGCCGGGCAGATTTTGCAGCCATTGCGAGCGGGTTTGGTTTACGTGGAGAGACGTTTAAAGAATTAGACAAGCTAACGCACAGTATGAAAACGTATTTATCCAACCCTAAGCCCACAGTTTGGGATATTCATATTTCAGATCAGATCGCCTCCCCGCAAATATTGAAAGCGCACAAAGCCGTTCACAGTTAGGAGCTATTAGGCGCTATCCATACTTAAGCCACCCATGTTTGAGCAACATACCACTATGCAACACATACTTAAGCTGCACACAATCAAGCAGCATATAGTTAGGCCGCTAATATTTAAGCCGTACAAAGTATGCCCACTGATGAATAGGCTGCTTACTGTCAGGAAGAGCCAATCTGCCGTATATTTTTAGACGGTTCACTTTTTCAGCGCTTGTCAATAGCGCAATTATATAGACGGCACACTCGGTACACCTGTGCGTTTAACTTTATCAAGGTTAGCAACGGTTGATTCCGTCATCAATGGTTCCACACCGAGCTCGGTCAGTTGCTGTGCTGACGCTACCATTTCGTGGTATCGCCTCTCAGCGTGTAAGCTTGTACCCTTGACAAGCCTTTGCAGCATGCTCTGATCCATCACTGCAAATTGATCTACCAGATTCTGCCAAAGCCACTCGTCACAACCGGCTTTGTTAGCCCCTTCCAATGCTTCAATTAACAAGGCTGCCAGACCTTTTATAACCACGCTACGCAACAATTTTCGCTCGGCTGCATCACCCGCGTTTTCGCTAACAATTTCCACAGGCATGCCAACATTACCTAAAAGCTGACACAATTGAGCTGCTCCATTACCTGAGAGCAAAGCCGGTGTTTTTAGGCCATTGCCTGGCACCATGGCCATTAATGCCACATCGCAGAACTTAAAACCAGCAGCACTTGCGCTTGAGTGAAGCGTACGCTTAAGCCCAGCGCTGGCACTGGCAAAATCGGCATAGATTGCTGAACTTGGTATCACATTGATTGCTTGATTAAGTGCGGTGGTGGCATCAACTGATCCTGTGAAAGAAAAAACGTAATCTGCATTTGCAACAGCCTCTGCCGGAGTGGCCATTCGAACAATGCCTTCAGGGGTAGCAAGCTCTGCAGGATCATATCCGAATAGCTGCAGATCATTGCCATTTGCAGAACCTGCACGCACTAAATCTGAACCGATCAGACCACCTGCTTCACCAAGCCCGAAAATTGCGATGTTAATCATTCGTTTTATACCTTGCTTAAACTGCGCTTATCCCATGTGCGGGATTTCATCAGGATGCAATGGCAACCGCATCAGATCTTCGCCCCAAACGATATGGCCTTTATAGAATTCACGCATCTCTCCAAGGCATTATTCTCTCACACGCAGTGCATCTGTCTGTGGTGTGAAGTGGGTGGTAAGCAGGGTTTTACGTTTTGATCAGCAGCCAATTGCGCGCACTCTAAATGCCCTTAAGACGCTAACCTGTTTCCTTTGGTAAACGTTCCGGATATGAGATAACACATATTTATCAACATATCAGCATCTTTTGCCAAGCCCAAGATACCTTCGCGTGGTCCGGTATCACTTGAACAAACCAATACGCATTAAACCGTTTCCAGCCGCAGTCCATAAGGCTCGATGTGACCCGGTTAATGAAAGACTTCTCAAACAGTCATATTCCAATTGTCGGTTTCCATCACCAAGCCATCATAGAGCGCAGTGATATCCGGAGTAGGATGTTTTCGCGGCAAGAGACCACCGCGATTTTGATAAACCAATTGGCTGCCAGCAGAATTAAGACGGCCACCCAGATCAATATGGAAAACGCCTTGTTCGCCAAAGAGTAGATCTGTCATACGTTGCATATACGAAGGCGCGTAAACTTTGAGTTCAGAAATGTTCCCTGCACCCTGATCCCATCTACTGTGTACCAGAGCAGTCGATACTGGTGCAAATCTTCAATGATTTGGTTTTCCAGTTGTCTAGATGTTCAATTTCACCTACATAACTACAGAGCCAGGTCTCCACCTGTTTGTCAGGCGAGTGTCATCGAAAAAGGATCACCTTTAAATGAGAAATTAATGGTCCCTACGTTACGGTTTTTAACGAGTGATTGCATGGATTGCCCACCCGCTTTCTGCTGCGCGCGCTCGCTAGCCGCCATTCTATGCATCAATTGATCTTTATCAGCCGTAAAATAACACTGGCCGCTACTTTGACCATCGCTCTTAGGCTCACCCATCGCTAAATAGCCACCTGCCATGAACGAGTCCCAGGCAAAAGCAAACTCTTGACCTGTACCTTGAGCTGCGGACCAGGTTCCTGCCTGCCATGCACCGTTTAATTGGTTATAAATTTCATGTACCTTAGACCCATTTAACATAGATTTCACGGAATCGACTTGACCGAGTTGTCCATGCAGATTGTGTACTCTTTCTACTGCCTTACCAAGGCTGCCCGTTTTACCAATTGCACCCACAGCTTTCTCCACGGGGGCCACATGTTTAAGTGCGACCTTAACGGCTTCTTTTGCGATAATAGTATTGGCGGTGTCCTTGAAGTTAATCATCATCCACCAACCTGAAAATGGATCCGTTTGTAAACCATCACTGCTGAAAAGTACACGCTTGTGTTTGATTCTACTGGCTGTGACCCCCATCAAAAATCTATTAAAGGTGGAAAGACCAGCTGCTTTTGATTGTTTATTACAAACTGCTCGAACTACATTTTTCGCTACGTCGATTTCCATCAGTTACCGGTCCGTTTTTAATTGAATATTCCCTTGGCCTAAAGTGTACGCACAGTTTTTTCCAGTGTAGATAGTATATTTGAGTGTATGTTAACTACACGCATGGCCAGTAGTAATTCCTAATAAGAATTGCCAAGCTCCTTGAGAAATATTTTGATTACAACCGATCCAAACCGTGTAACTGGCTTGCCATAACCAGACTTCTGACTCTACTCTAAGCGGTTCAGTTCTAAGCGGGTCAGTCGTTTTTCAATAGATGATCCAGTTCACCGCTGGCATCCAACGCCATCAGATCCTCATCACCACCGATAGGTACATTATTGATAAGTATCTGCGGTACTTTTTTACGTCCGCAGCGACGCAACATCTCAGCGCGTTCCAGTGGCATAAGATCAATCAGGTATTCGGTGTAGTGGATTCTCCTTGAGTCCAGCAATGCACGTGCGGCCAGGCAATGACGACAAAAACTGGTGCCGTAAATTTCAACTTGTACTGTCATGCTCTTGTCTCGATTTTTGCTTACTACTAGTCTGTTTGTTCACCACACACTTAATTTGCACAAAACTCACTTAGGCATACCCTTCTCTGTTCCCCGTACAACTATTGGTACTCTGAAGATAGGTCAGTTATTACAACAACAACAGCCCAGCATCAACTCAAATCATCAAGATCCGTGCTCGACAGCAACGTATTGAAGAACGATGTATAACTCAGCACCTGGCCTTGTTGTATACCAAGATCATTAAATGCTTCCACAACCTGGTTAAGTTGCTCATGGTTATCCGGTGCTGCTGAAAGCTTGCGCAGACTGGACAGCAGCTCATCGATGCTTTTGGGATCCATATTGCTTTCCAGCATGTGGATTGTGGTGTCAATCTGCTCTTGCGTGATTGCAGATTTCCGATTGTCTGCGCTTAGCTTGCCGAAGTCCTCTTCCCTAATGCGCTGTTTCAATATACCCACAAATTCAGCGAAGGTTTTAGCATCCGGCAGATCGACGAACAATTTTATTAAGGCTTCACGATTAACCTCACTGAGAAAATACATCATTGATCCATCCACGACCGGCTCTGGCGACAACACAGACAGCACAACCGATAGCGCCTCGTCGCCAAAAGGACTGGAAATACGATACTCGATAGCATCGTCAACCAGCTCGAACTCTCGAGTGCCGCGATCAGGGTGTTTCTGAAAAATTTTGGTTGTCATAGTTTCATTAGTGACTGATGGAAGGTGATACAGAATACCCGCCTTATAACAATTTCCCCTTCATCCAGGGCGCAGAGTTAAGAAAGTTGGCAACAGCACTTCCCGGTGGAACCAGATCATCACACAACTGACGCATCTCATCAGTTAGTGACATTTCCATTAGCGGCAGTACCTCTTTTATTTGATTCAAAGTCCTGGGACCACAAAGCGGTGCTGTTATGTACGGTTGATCTTTTACCCACAATAAAGCCAAGATTGCAGGCTCAATTCCAAAATCGCGGGCAGCGGTCGCGAATGCCAAGCCAGCATCGGCAGCCTTTTTGGTTATGCGTTCCGAATAAATTCCACCACGCTTGAAACGTGCCGTGTTGAACGAATCAGGATTGTTGGAATCATAGCATCCTGTCAATAATCCCATAGCTAATGGTGACCAAGCAAAAACAGCAAGACCGGCAGCATTAGCGGCTGGTAGGATTTCGTTCTCTACTCTGCGATCAAGCAGGTTGTATGGCAATTGCTCCGACACCATTCGAATCAGACCTTTAAACTCCGCCATCATTGAGCTTTCAGTGATTTTCCAGGATGGTGATGTTGTTGATCCGGCATATCGAATTTTTCCCTGACGCTGTAAATCAGTTAAAGCGCCCAAGGTTTCTTCAAGAGGTGTGTCCATGCACACGCGATGTGTCTGATAAATATCGATGTAATCTGTATTCAGGCGCTTTAAAGAATCTTCACAGGCTTTAATAATATGCTTTCTGGACGCGCCTCTATCATTTATACCTTTTTTGCCGGTAGGATAAAAAAATTTGGTCGTTAATATAACATCGTCGCGGCAGCCACTATCACACATAAATTTGCCAATGATTTCTTCACTTCTGCCACCGGCATAGCCATTTGCAGTGTCAATAAGATTGATACCGTTATCGATAGCACAATGCAGAATCTCATTGGATTCTTTTTCGGAGGTTGGGTTATCGAAGTTATCAGTCCCCAAGCCTAAGGGTGAAACCAGTAACCCGCTTCGTCCCAATGGACGATAAAATTGTTCGCTCAACATATTGTATAACCACCATCAACCGTTACGCTGGATCCTTGCATATAACTGGATTGATCCGAGAGTAAAAAAAGTGCTGCAGCAGCAATTTCACCAGGATCTGCCAAACGCTTTTCAGGAATTGAATCCGCTATCTCTTTAAGCTTTGCATCTATCTCTTGTTGTGACATCTTGTAGCCACGTTCAGAAGCCAACATCGCGGTGTTTGTTTCTCCGGGTCGTATTTCGTTTATACGCACGCCAGTGCCTGCTAAATCAAGTGCAGCACTCTTTGTGATTTGGCTAACAGCCCCTTTAGAAACACAATAGCCAAACACACCCG
>CALHRQ010000126.1 GCA_938038175.1 uncultured Granulosicoccaceae bacterium
ATTTACTCCTGCAATCTTGTGTGAGCTTGAGGCGAGGTATGCTGTCATCAGATGCGGTATGAAGATTCTTTCAGTGACCACTGAGTATAGTCAAAGTATCGTAATCTAAAACCGATCTCGTCACAGAACATCAAGAGTTACTTAGCATTCTAATATCAATGACTTAGATGCAATAACGCCATATCAACACTATCCAGCGCGTGCTGACGAACAATTTACAGGTCATTCACTGACGGCACGGGCAAAAAATGCGACGACTTCGCACTAATTTGAGCCTTACTGAAGAAAACGTTCTCGCAGCTTAGTCGTATCAATCTCCGAACGACGGCTGATAGCCTCGGATATTTTACGTTGACCCTGTGAGGTTAATGCTTTGCTTCGAGCCTGTTCAATTTTGTCCAGACCTACACTTCGGCCCGTTTTTGCTTGAACCGCCTGCTGAATGGATTTAGCAGGAGCTGATCTTAGAGCCTCTCTGGCCTGAGCGGGGTTTAGTTTTTGTAGATCGAGCCGGCCAAGCGATGTTGAACTATCGTTCTTGGCTTGCTGTGCTCCGCCACCGAGAATAAGCGAGCTGTTAATACCCGGAGTCGATTTGATCGGAATTGAATTGGAGCCGGCCACCGTTCTGCGCTCGACTTGATGTCGAATCAAGGCTTTGTCTAACACCAGAAGAACGCCCATTCCTCCAACGACAAGAACACCTATTAGCCCAATGGCTATATATATGTGAACTGAATGGCTTTGTTTTTTACGCATGACGGAATACGTTGTTTCTACATGTCAGGCCATAACTATAACTGAAAAGAAAAGACCTGTATTATCAACGAGCGCATCTACTGTCACGTTACACATGAAGTAAACTACTTGTCGATTATGTAATGTATTGGCAATCTTACTCATAGCCAAATCATTATTCACACTAATTTTGATCAGGACACGTGATTGACCAGAGCACCAACTTTACTTTTTTGTAAATAGACAAAAAAAGGCTTGTAGATTCATTCAAAATCAGGGTGATATTGGAATAGGCAGCAGGGCTTTATTTAGATATATTGGAAACAGAGACTGCCGCGTACTTTGACAGGCGCTGTGACAGGCGCTGTGCTTTGTAAGGAAGATCATTGCTATATATACAAAAGGGCTTTTCTTGTAACAGTAGGTCAGATGAGAGTTAAAAGAAGGCGACTCCCCAACTACAAATTAAGACTACAAATTAAGACTACAAATCAATACGATCACTCGCGAAAAAACAAAGTTCAAGCACAGATTATCAAACACCCTCTGCTGAGCAGCACTTAATAGCATTAACTAAACAACACCTTCTCACCTTCCATCCCTGCAGACAAAATGCTATCGAGGTGTTCGCGCACCGTTTCGTAGGTTGTCAATGCATCCGCATCAAATAAAGATGCAGGTGGTTGATATAGGTTAAATAGCCCGTTGCTATCTTCTCCTCTTGCCAGCATAGCGTAGTGTTTTTTGCTCAAGTGGCGACCAGCCTCAGGGTTGACGTAGCGAATAGCAAACCCAATGCGCCGATCTATAGATCGGTTGGCAGCAGACCCATGAATAGCCAAACCATGATGTAGTGACATCTCTCCAGGTTGTAGTTGCAAATGAACCTTGTCTTCCTCTGCGACATCCACCTGAACTTCCTGGCCACGTGACAACATGTTGTTGGTTGCATGTGTATCGTCGTGCGGCAGTATCGGGTTTTTATGGCTGCCTTTCACTAAGGCCATGCAACCTGATTCAATGCTTGACTCAGAGAGTGCGATCCATGCGGTCACCTGATTGGATGTTTCGCCAAAGCCCCAATAAGTGAGATCCTGATGCATCGTTACAATTTGCTCTGAACAGGGTTCTTTTATAAAAAATTCTGCACTCCACACCAACACATTTTCACCCAGAATGCTCTCAACACAATCGACAACGGAAGCATTGGTAGCAAGTTCAGCCGCCATCGGTACAACCATTTCTGAATGGGTACGCAAATACTCCTTTACACTTCTTGGTTTTTCTTGCGCATCGTTAGTGGCTTCGATTAATTCGAGCTGGGCTCGGTAGTGTCTCGCACTTTGCTCTGACAAAACTGGCAAAGGAAAAAGATAACCATCATCCCAATAGGATTGACATTGAGCCTGCGACAAAGAACCAATTTGTTGTTGAGCCACACATCACTCCCTGGCTGATACTTCCACAACATCATACATTACGTCGATATTGACCACCAACCGTAAACATCGCATCAGTTAACTGACCCAATGAGCAGACTTCAGCCGCCGTAAGCAGTGCTGAAAAGACGTTTTCGCCATTGATAACCGCTTGCTGTACGGCATCAAGTGCTGCTTCTGCCTCATTTTTATGGCGCGTATGAAAATCCGCCAAACGTTTTATCTGATTCTGTTTTTCATCTTCGCTGGAACGTGCCAGTTCAATGTCTTGTGGTGGTTCTTCATCAGGATTTAAAAAAGTATTCACACCGATGATGGGCAAACTACCATCATGTTTTTTATGCTCGTAAAGCATGGATTCATCTTGAATTTTGCCACGTTGGTAACCCGTTTCCATAGCACCAAGCACACCACCACGATCTGACAAACGTTCAAATTCAAGCAATACGGCCTCTTCAACCAGATCGGTGAGTTCATCGATAATAAAACTGCCTTGATTGGGATTTTCGTTTTTTGCTAACCCCCACTCACGATTAATGACCAACTGAATCGCAACAGCGCGTCTGACAGATTCATCTGTTGGTGTTGTTACAGCTTCATCGTAAGCGTTGGTGTGCAGCGAATTACAGTTATCGTACACAGCGATAAGGGCTTGCAGTGTTGTGCGAATATCGTTAAACGCCATCTCTTGTGCGTGCAAAGACCGACCGGATGTTTGAATATGGTATTTGAGACGTTGGCTGCGTGCATCAGCGCCGTATCGCTCACGCATGGCAACCGCCCAAATGCGTCTCGCGACGCGACCCAATACAGTGTACTCCGGGTCCATACCATTACTGAAAAAGAAAG
>CALHRQ010000127.1 GCA_938038175.1 uncultured Granulosicoccaceae bacterium
GGAATTACACCTGATTGATGACCAGGCAAGCAATTTCTACATGCTAGGCACAATGGGCCTGGCTTCATCTATAGGCTTAGGATTGGCGCTGGCGCAAAAACAAAAAGTCATCTCTATCGATGGCGATGGTTCAGTACTGACTAATCTTGGAACCTTACCCACCATTGCAAATAATGTTGCAGATAACTTTATTCTGCTGATCATTGATAACGGTAGCTATGGGTCTACTGGTGATCAACCAACCTATGCTGGCAAGAAAACATCATTAACCAGGGTGGCAGAAGCTTGCGGTTGTGAAAACGTTGTTGAGTGCAAGGCTGAAGATACCGTTGATGCTGTTAAGCAGGCACTTGCAGGTGACAAAATGACAATTATTGTCAGCAAATGTGAGTCGGGAAATGTAAAAGTACCTGTGATCACAATGGATCCAGTGGTCATTAAAGACCGTTTCATGAAAGCGCTCGCTGCTAAAAACAGCTAGTTCTCTGGCGTAGCAGACAAGATAGCTTTACCCGTTGTCACAGATAACTCACCATTTGTTTGCTTGCCAGTTGCTTAAAGAGGGACTCCCCAGAAATCATCCATGAGGCCAATATTTACATGCTCTGATGCTCGTCGTGGCGCACGTGCCAAACTCCCTCGCATGCTATTCGATTATATCGATGGTGCAGCGGGTGAAGGACTCGCTGAAAAGCGTAATAAGAATGCCTTGCGCGATCTCTGCTTGCAGACAAGCGTATTGCAAAACGTTCTGAAACGATCTGTCTCTGTGAACTTTTTGGACAAAGCATTCAACTTACCGTTTGGTGTCAGTCCAATGGGAATGTGCAACCTGGCATGGCCAGGGGCAGATTTAATGCTTGCACGTCTGGCAGCTAAGCAACAGATTCCCTTGGGTATTTCGACTGCTGGATCGACAAAGCTTGAAACAATGATCGAAACTGCTGAAGGTAATGCCTGGTTTCAACTGTACTTCAGTGGCAATGAGGAGCAATCCAACAAACTTATTGATCGAGCTGCCGCTTCAGGGTACGAGACGCTGGTTCTCACCGTTGATGTGCCCGAAGTTGGGCGGCGTCCGCGAGAACTCAGACGTGGCTTTACCATGCCATTCAAAATGGGGCCTAAACAAGTTCTCGATTTTGCACTGCACCCGCATTGGTCGATTAGTACGCTTATCAGCGGAAAACCTGAATTAGCCAACTTTGGTGGGGATTTTGGTGAGTTTGATCGAACGGCCAGTAGAGCTGGTGCAGATTGGTCTTTACTTGAAAAAATTCGACAAAGATGGACGGGCAAATTGGTAGTGAAAGGTGTTCTCAATGTGGCTGATGCGATCAAATTAAAGGATAAAGGCGTAGATGCCATTCAGGTTTCAAGCCACGGAGGGCGTCAATTTGATTCGGCGCCAATCACCATTTACGCTTTGGCAGCCATTCGCGAAGCACTTGGTGATGACTACCCGCTGATATACGATAGCGGTATTCGATCAGGTGAAGATATTATCAAGGCCTATGCTCTTGGTGCCAACTACGTTTTACTTGGGCGTCCATTTCTGTTTGCAATTGCTACAGGCGCAGAGCGTGGGCTTGATCAACTAGTACAAGTACTAAAAAGTGAATGCAGTATTGCCTTGGCTCAACTTGGGCTAACTGACTTTAATGATATATCCAGAGACTTACTGGTTCAGCAGGACGCACTGTAACAGTTATAGCGTAATGGATGATTCCAACACTACCTCAGAGGTTTCGATTCGTGACAGTTGAATATTTAAAAAAAGCCGCTCGCACATCCAGTACTGATGTAAGTGATGTGCGACAGACGGTGCAAGACATCTTGGATGAAATTGAAGCTGGTGGTGATGCTGCAGCGCGTAAATATGCAGACAAGTTTGACAATTACGAGGGTAACCTGATTGTAAGCCCGGATGAAATCGTGGCAGCAACCAAGGCCGTGCCTGATAAACTCAAAGAAGATATCCAGTTTGCGCATGACAACGTCAAACGCTTTGCAGAAGCACAGAAAACCACGATGCAGGATATTGAAATAGAAGTTGTGCCGGGTTTGATTGCAGGTCAAAAAAGTATTCCCTGTCAAGCTGCTGGCTGTTATATCCCTGGTGGGCGATACAGCCATATCGCCTCTGCAATCATGACGGTGACTACTGCAAAAGTAGCCAATGTGGGTAATATCGTTGCATGCTCACCGCCTCGTCCTGAGTCCGGCATTGCACCTGCAATTATATATGCATCACACATTGCGGGTGCCAATACCATTTTGGCGATGGGTGGTGTGCAAGCTGTGGCCAGCATGGCGTTTGGTTTATTCGACCTTCCAAAGGCCGACATACTGGTTGGACCAGGTAATCAGTTTGTTGCTGAAGCCAAACGCATTTTATTTGGCCGTGTGGGTATTGATATGTTCGCAGGCCCAACAGACAGTCTGATCCTTGCAGATGATTCTGCAGATGCCGATATTGTTGCAGCTGATCTGGTGGGCCAGGCAGAACATGGCTATAACTCACCGGTATGGCTTGTTACCGATAGCCGAAAGCTGGCAGAAGCTGTGATGGAAAAGGTACCTCCACTGATCGCTGCACTGCCAGAATTGAACAGAGTTAATGCGGAAGCTGCCTGGCGTGATTACGCGGAAGTGATGTTATGTGCAAATCGAGAAGAGATGGCACAGGCATCGGACAGCACTGCACCTGAACATTTAACTGTACAGGCCGAAGATCTTGACTGGTGGCTGGAACGCTTGCAATGCTATGGTTCGTTGTTCCTCGGTGAAGAGACCACTGTTGCTTATGGTGATAAAGCATCTGGTACAAACCACGTGCTTCCCACCTCTGGTGCGGCAAGCTACACCGGCGGATTATCAGTGCATAAGTATATGAAGATTGTTACCTGGCAGCGCTCAACACGCGAAGGTGCAAAGCAGGTTGCAGAGGCAACCGCACGTATCTCAAGATTGGAAGGTATGGAAGGGCATGCGCGCACCGCAGATATCAGGCTTGCAAAGTATTTTCCGGATGAGACATTTGATTTATCGGCGACTGAATAAAGTGGTAAAACACTGCCAGGCGTTTTCTTTGGCGGACTACGCCAGGCAATGTTAGTTATGTTACCGAATTCTATTGCTTATAATTTAAACACGATACATGTATTTTGTATTCAATATTGATAAGCCCGAAGCCCGAAGCCCGAAGCTTAAATTACGAATCACGAATCCTAATTCAGATACCCTAAAAACCCCGACTTCTGGCCGAGCGGGCTTCAGGATCGCGGCTTGATGTTGTCAGGATCATATAATGGTTTATAGCCAACACCTTCAACAACGACGGGATACTGCTCGCCAAAGTACTCGATATTGAACGTTGCTCCGACTTCGGCTTTGTCAGCCGGTAGATAACCCAACGCGATATTTTTTCCAATAGTAGGCCCATAAACCATACTGGTCGTGTACGAGCGTCTGCCCTTTGAGTCGATCAGGGTTACACCGGTTTCTGGATCCATAATCGGACATATACCAACTGGGTAACGCGCAACGCCATTGGCATCTATGTTGGTTGTCATGGTGAATGTGCACAAATAGGCGGCTTGTTTATCCAGCTTGCTGAATCCCACATGGGCATCTTTGCCGTGGAAGTCGGCGGCTTTTATTTTTGGTCTGGCCAGATCGGCTTCGTACAAGTTGTATTCGGTTAAAAGGTCAGCGTTTTGCAGCCGTAAGCTCTTTTCCAGTCGCCGGCTATTGGCATAGGTTTCAACGCCAATGGGTCTGACACCAGCGCCCGCAAGTGCATCCCAAACAGCCAAGCCATCATCGTAGTCAAAGTGTAGCTCCCAACCTTGCTCACCAACATAGGAGATGCGAAACGCCGCAACTGAAACACCGTTGATTTTTATGCTGCGCACAGAAACAAACGGAAAGTTCTCAGGGCTAAGCGAATCAGGTTCTTCCACAAGTTGCTCCAAGACAGCTCGTGCGTTCGGGCCCCACAGGCCAAGGCAGGCAAAATCAGTTGTTCTGTCGGTAATGGATAAATTCGTCATACCCTTGTCCTGGCTCATGCGATTAAGCCAGACAAAATCTCGGGCACCGGAGTCACCGCCATCCATGACGCGGTAATGGTCATCAGCCATGCGAATGATGGTCAGGTCGGCACGAACACCGCCGGTATGATCAAGGAAGTGCGTATAGATACCTTTACCCACTGGCGTATCACCAGCAACCTTGGCCACACTCACATATTCCATTAACTCTGCCGCATCGATGCCTTTGACATCAATAATTGCGAAGTGCGAAAGATTGACCATACCGATATCTTCGGATAAGTGCAGGTGTTCTGCGTTTGAAACTCGCCAGAAGTGTCGGTTGTCCCACTCATGTTCTCGCACTGGAACCTGATCAGCGTATTTTTCGAGTAGATCTTCGTTACTTGCATAGCCATGCGCCCGCTCCCAGCCAGCGGCTTCCATAAAGTACCCCCCTAATGCGACTTCTCGCTCGTAAAAAGGGCTGCGCCGCAAACCACGGCCCTTTGAATAAGGTTCGCGATTATGTACTGCCGGATTATAAATTTTGAATGCTGTTTCGTAGCATCTATCGTGTATATATTGTTCTTCTTGCTGGAAACTATAGAAGCGCGATACATCAACACCGCTGTGATCAAGGTCCGTTCGCCCATCACTCATCCAGTCTGCAATCAGCTTGCCGGTACCAGGGCCATCTTTAACCCAAACCGAAACGGCATACCATAGGCCACGCACTTTGGCTGATTCACCCAACGACGGGCCACCATCGGAGGTGACTTGCAACAAGCCGTTAAAGGAGCGCTTCTCGTCATAGCCAAGTTCGCCCAGTATTGGTGTGAGTTCCATTGCACGTTCCAATGGCTCCATTATCTGTTCCATTTCCAGATCACGTTGCGAAGGCGATAGTCGTGCTTCTTCCTTTTCCAACAAATCGCGTGGGTGACACATGCGCGGATCTTTTTCTTCGTAGTAACCCCATTCGATCATGCCACCTTCGGACGTGGTAGGGTCACCTGTATCGCGTAAGTAAGCGGAGTTACCTTGGTCGCGTAAGAGTGGGTAGCCGATGTCCTTACCAGTGCCTTCAAATTCTTTGTATGGTCCAAACCATAACAACGGATGATCAACTGGCATGACGGGTAAATCTTCGCCTGCCATTTCGGCGATAAGCCTGCCCCAAAGGCCGGCGCACACAACAACATATTCTGCAGCGATGTAACCACGTGTCGTTTCGACGCCAACGATCCGGCCTTCTTTTATATCCAGCGCGGTTGCTGATGTATTGGCAAAGGTGGTGAGTTTTCCGGTTTTCTCACATTGGTCAACCAGTTCGCCTGAGACAACTTGTGAACGTGGAATGACGAGCCCTGCATCCGGATCCCAAAGCGCACCTTGAATCATATCTTCTTCAAGTAGAGGCATCTTCTCTTTGGCTTCGGCTGCGCTGATCATATAGGCATTGGTACCAAAGGCTTTGCCCGAAGCCACTTTGCGCTTGAGTTCGTCCATGCGTTCATCGTCGCCAACCCGAGCCACCTCAAGGCCACCGACTTTTGCATAGCGGCCCATTTTTTCAAAAAAATCGATGCTGTACATCGTGGTTGCGCAGGTCATTTGATCGTGTGCAGTGGCGTAGCAAAAGTCAGATGCGTGTGCTGTTGAACCAACATCGGTGGGAATGGCTGATTTATCTATTCCGACGATATCTTCCCATCCGCGCTCGATCAGATGGTGTGCGATAGATGCGCCAACGATTCCGCCTTGACCAATAATGACGACTTTTGCTTTGCTGGGGAAACTTGCCATGAGATTACACGCCGACTGTTAGGGTTAACTATAGGGATTGCCGTATAAGGGCTCGTCCGCATCGCCAATTATTCAATTTCAGGCACCGCTGTAAGCCTGAACGTATTGGTTCGATTATATGCAATTTGAGAGGATGCTGCTATTTGCTACTTATCCAGTAGTGTCACTTTATGCCTGTATAAGCGCATCAGCAAGGCCTCTATATAACGAAGGTAAAGTCCCTGAATCGCTGCAATCGGCGCTGATTTGCGAGTACAGTATTCACTGTGATTGGGGCTAAACCCTGTATTATGGTGTCATTGTCAAGTGCGTTCTGGAAACACGACCAACCTATGCGAACCGGTGAAGCGATAGTTGATCTACTAGAGAAGTACAAGGTAGAGAGGGTTTTTGGGATCCCCGGTACACATAGCATTGAATTGTATCGAGGTCTGGAGAAAAGCGGCATTAATCATGTGCTCCCAAGGCATGAGCAGGGAGCTGGCTTTATGGCTGATGGCTATGCCAGGCATACGGGTAAACCTGGGGTGTGTTTTGTTATTACCGGTCCAGGTGTAACCAATATAATGACAGCCATGGGGCAAGCCTACAGCGATTCGGTTCCCATGCTGGTGATTTCACCGCTTAACGATATAGAGCCTGATTTTTTCAACGCAGGGCGCTTGCATGAAATTGGTGATCAGGCCGCTGTATCAAGACCAATAACCGGTTTTTCAATAGCGGTAGAATCGCTTGATGACATTCCGCTACTGATTCATCAGGCGTTTGAGCTTTTTGCAAACGAGCGTCCGGTTCCGGTACATATTCATATCCCTTTGAGTATATTGAGAGGCGAGGTAGATAGAGCCTGGCAGGCAAAACCGATAGCATCCAATCTGTCATTGACGCCTGCGAGCCTTGCGCCACTACTTGAAAAAATCTCTGCAGCGCAACACCCGGTTATAATTGCCGGTGGTGGATGCAGCCGGATAGGCGAATTGGTAACGGCACTTGCTGAACGGCTTCCGTGCCCCTTAGTGACAACAGTGGCTGCTCGTGGGGTTATTCCCTTATCACATCCTTTAAGTGTTGGTGCACAGTTGACCACCACACCAGTGCAGCAGTTGGTTGCTGATGCAGATTT
>CALHRQ010000128.1 GCA_938038175.1 uncultured Granulosicoccaceae bacterium
AGGTTAGTCCGGGCGACTCAATGCCAAACAGATTAACCAGACCAGGCAGGGTATGCGTTTCTTCGCCTTGAATTAAAAAATCAGTATAGAGCTCATCGTTAACAACGATTTTGGGTCTGATGCCCGCATAGTCAGGTACCAGTGCGTTGTCCGGAAGGCCTGGCCAATAGGCTCTAATGGTGTTGTAAAAAAGCGTTGCGCGCTGATCATCAACATCGTAGTTGAGGGTATTCAGGTTTTGCACATCGGGGCCAAAACGTGCCTGGCCTGCAAGGTCGAGCGTTATGTGAACACCCAGGCCACCAGGTTCTGGTACTGGATAAACTAATTGGGATACGGGGGCTTTTCCTTTAAGGCGAAAGTAATTACCTTTAGTAATCTGTGGCAGTGGAATAAGGTTCTTTGGCATAGTGCTAATGCCCCGTGCCACGTTGCAAGCATGCAGGCCACAGGCATTGATGATCTCAGTTGTGCTGAACGACATGGTAGAAGCGATAGCTTTCTCTGCATCAACATCCATTTCGCTCAAGTGCACAGTAAAACCATGCATATGCTGCTCTATAGTGTCCACTTTGTTGTAGTAAGCCACCTGAGCCTGATGCTCTTGTGCGCTGCCCAGTAGAGACAGCATAAAACCATGGCTATCAATAATGCCAGTGGAAGGTGAACTAAGTGCAGCAACAACATCAAGTGCAGGCTCTGTTTCCCGAAGCTCCTGCTGTGATAAAAAAACAAGATCATCAACGCTATTTTGCTGCGCTTGTATTTTAATTTCTTTAAGTTTTTCTATTTGATCCGCTTTGCTTGCAACGATGAGCTTGCCGATTTTCTTATGCTCGATACCATGTTCTTCACAATATCGGTACAGTAGTTTTTTACCGCGCACACAAGCGTAGGCCTTTAGGCTATTTTGTGGGTAGTAAATGCCTGCATGTATAACTTCTGAGTTGCGCGAGCTTGTCTCTGTACCAAAGTTGCCGTGCTGTTCAACGATTAACACATCGCGTCCGGTTAGAGCCAGGCTGCGCGCTACAGCAAGCCCGACAACACCTGCACCGATAACGACTGTGTCGACGTCGTTACTCATATTGCAGTGGATTGTCTAAGCCGTTGCCCTGCATTTAGCAATGGCCTCTTCTGCGCTTATGAGTTGTGCCTCACTATCACGCCGTCCTTTATATTCAATTTGATCTTTCGCAAGCAGCTTATCGCTGATAACAAAACGGTGTGGGATACCGATAAGTTCAGCTTCGGCGAACATCACACCCGGGCGCAATGGCCGATCATCAAGTAGCACATCAATACCTGCATCAAGCAGTTGTTTATAAAGTGTTTCTGCCGCTTCTTTCACAGCATCTGATTTGGACATGTTGATGGGGGCCACCACAGCGACAAAAGGTGCAATGGATTCGGGCCAGATGATGCCTTTGTCATCATGGTTCTGTTCAATCGCGGCTGCGGCAACCCGTGTTACGCCAATCCCGTAACAACCCATGTGCATGGATTGTGGTTTGCCGTTTTCGTCCAGCATTGTGGCTTGCATGGCTTCGCTATAGGTGGTACCTAATTGAAAAATATGGCCAACTTCGATACCGCGAACTATTTTCAAACTGCCTGTACCGTTGGGATTGGGATCACCCTCTACCGCATTGCGGATATCGCGCACATCTGGTTCTGGCAGGTCGCGTCCCCAGTTCACACCATTAAGATGAAAGTCGTTTTCATTTGCACCGCAGACAAAGTCATGCATATTGGCCGCATCACCATCGGCAATGATGGGGAGATTAAGTCCAACTGGACCAATGGATCCGGCGTCGCAATTGGCAACATTGCGGATATCCTCTGCGCTGGCAAATGTTAAGGGCGTTGCAACCTCTGGCAGGTGCTCGGCCTTGATCGCATTAAGTTGGTGGTCACCGCGTAAAACAAGCGCCACTACGGGTACCTCGTCACCTTTTACAAGCAGGGTTTTAAGGCACTGATGACTGGCGGTTTTCATGGTCTTTGCCAAGTCATCGATGGTGTGGACACCAGGTGTTGCTATTTTGCTCATCGTCTCTGAAGCATCGGCACGCGTACCTTGTGTAATGACGGCGGCCTTTTCAACGTTGGCGGCAAAGTCATCGCCCTCCGCATAAGCCAGCGCATCTTCACCACTGTCTGCCAATACGTGGAATTCTCGGGACTTTGCTCCGCCAATACTGCCACTGTCTGCCTCAACTGCCCGGTATTCAAGGCCAACGCGGTCGAAGATTGCGCAATAGGCTGTGTGCATATCGTCAAAGGTTTCCAGCAGAGAAGCTTCGTTTAAATGAAACGAGTACGCATCTTTCATAATGAATTCACGCGCACGCATAACGCCAAAACGTGGCCTTATCTCGTCTCGAAACTTGGTTTGGATCTGGTAGAAATTAATCGGCAGCTGGCGATAGCTTCGCAGCTCTTTCCTGGCGATATCAGTGATAACTTCTTCGTGCGTTGGGCCAACGCAAAATTCACGATCGTGACGATCATGCAGGCGCAGCAATTCTGGGCCGTATTTTTCCCAGCGCCCGGATTCCTGCCAAAGCTCTGCTGGTTGTACGGCGGGTAGAAGTAACTCGATACCGCCGGCACGGTTCATCTCTTCACGCACAATGGCCTCGATTTTACGCACGACCCGCAAGCCCATCGGCATTAGACTGTACATGCCGGAGGCCAGGCGACGAATCAGTCCGGCACGTAACATCAGTTGGTGGCTAATGATTTCAGCATCAGCTGGTGTTTCTTTGGCTGTGGATAGGTGGAACTGGCTGGCGCGCATTCACTCTTGTCTCTTTGGAAATACACAAGAGTATAACGGCACTCACAGTGCTCATCAGCAGAGTATGATGGTAATTCTGAGTTTATTGATTAATTTGAGGCGGCAATGTCCGATAGACGACTGCAGGTCTTCCACACCGTGGCAGAGGTATTGAGCTTTACCAAAGCAGCTGAAAGTCTGAATATGTCGCAGCCTGCGGTGACACATCAGATCAGGCAGCTTGAGGCTGACTTCAATACCCGTCTTTTTGATCGCACCAATAATCGCATCAGCTTAACGGCTGCCGGTGAGCAGGTGCTTGAATATGCCAACAAGATTATTGACCTGTATGGCGAGATGCACGAATCGGTCAAAACGCTTACAGGCGATACTTCTGGGCTCGTAACGCTGGGTGCCAGCACCACCATTGCAGAGTATATGCTGCCGGGTTTACTGGGTGATTTCAGAAAGCAGTTTCCGGATGTGCAAGTGAGGCTGCGTGTGGCAAATTCAGATGCCATTGTTAATCTGGTAGCAGACAACAGTATTGATCTTGGCGTTGTCGAAGGCGAGGTCAACAATCAGTATCTGAAAGTTGAAGAGTGTCAGCCAGATGAACTCAGAGTTGTGTTTCCCCCCGAGCATCCCTTAGCAGAACACAAAAGCGTCCCCCCGCAAGCGCTGTTGGATTATCCGTTTATTTTTCGTGAAGATGGCTCAGGCACTCGTAGCGTTATCGCAAGCTATCTGGATGCAAATGGTCTTGATGAGGATCAGCTTAATCGCCCATTTGAACTAGGCAGCACTGAGGCGATAAAAGGTTCTGTTCAGGCAGGTATGGGTATTTCAATTGTTTCGCGTGCAGCGCTGGTAAAAGAGGAGGCGCTGGGTGTGCTGTTTTCGCGCCCACTAAAACCTGCCATGATGCGAAGCTTCTACTTTGTAAGGCAACGCCAACAGTTTCGCGCCCAGATTATGGAAGAGCTGTATCAGTTTGCGCGTAACTATTGCGAGCAGGCAAGTTGATTCTGGTGAGTTATTCAGAATCTGAATATGGCGTGCTGGCAACGATTGATGAGGGAGAATGGCTTACGTGCCAACAAAATGTCGTGCCAAAGACAGTGTCTTTGACACCCTAGCACCATTATTGCTACGTATAATGGCAGCAAACTGGTCTACCCACAAATTGTTATCCATGTAGTGGCATAATCAAGCTGTGAAGAAGACTACTCGAACACGCGCAACTGGAGTCGCCCCGGCAATGCTGGACATTATCCGCGACTGGTACAACAGAAATTTCTCTGACCCGCAGGCCGTTATTCTCGCGCTCGTGTTGCTTGGCGTGTTTGGTTTTTTATGGCTACTCGGGGATATACTCGCCCCAGTCGTTGTTGCACTTATCCTTGCTTATTTACTGGATGGGGTAGTCTCAACAACAGAACGTTGGGGGGTGCCAAGAACACTATCCGTCACCTTTGTGTTACTCATCATCATTACCTCTTCATTGCTTGTGCTGTTTGTACTACTGCCGGTGTTATCGCAGCAGGTGACACAAATAGTGCGCGAGCTTCCAGGCATGATTACCAAAGGGCAAGAACAATTGTTGCGTCTGCCTGAAATTTATCCAGAGATTTTTACCAAGGAACAGATCAATGAGTTAATCGGTAACTTTGGCAACGAGGTAGGTAATCTGGGCCAGGATGTCCTGTCTTTCTCATTAGCACGTCTCGGTACTATTCTGCTTATACTGGTTTATGTTGTATTAGTGCCGTTCATGGTGTTTTTTACACTTAAGGACAAAGACAAGTTGCTGGCATGGGCCAGTAAATTCGTACCAGCGCGCAGTGAGCTCTCGTTTCAGGTTTGGCGTGAGGTTGATCAGAAAA
>CALHRQ010000129.1 GCA_938038175.1 uncultured Granulosicoccaceae bacterium
GCCACCAATATCCCAAACCAGATCAATCGGTTTTGTGAGTCGGCTAGTATGCCGGTGAACTCAAGGCTCTCAACCAGCGGTAGCAGGATAGGTACGATGATCAAAACAATCGGAACCCATTCTAGCGGCCAGCCAAGCAAGAAGATCAGCGCCATGATAATAAACAATATGGCGTAGGGCGGAAGATCCAGGCCGAGTAATAACTCAGTAAGCATGTTCGGCGTGCCGAGCTTGCTGAACACTGCACCAAAGAAGTTGGATGCTGCCACCAGGAATAAAATGAGCACTGAGATCTCAAGTGTTTTGATCAGCGCATCATTGAAATTTTTAAGGTTGAACTTGCCATAGGCCACGCTTAGCAAAAATGCTCCGAAGGCACCCATAGCTGCACCTTCTGTGGGTGTGGCCAATCCAAGTAAAATACTACCCAGTGCAAACCCGACCAGGGCTGCCGGTGGAACCAGACCGAGAAAGAATTCGCGGCAGATTATCCACATACTTTCAGCGCGATATTCCTCTGGCAGTACAGGGCCAAGCGATGGGTTCAAGTTACATCGAACCAGCGCATAACCAACGTACAGGAACGCCATCAACACACCAGGAATAATGGCAGCGGCGAACAAGTCGGTGACCGGCACTTCCAGAATAGGACCCATAACAACCAGCATGATACTGGGCGGAATCAGAATACCTAATGTGCCACCAGCGGTAATTGCACCTGCAGATAACCTGACATCGTAGCCAGAGCGGTTCATGGTTTTGGCCGCCATTATGCCGAGGATAGTAACCGAGGCACCCACAATGCCGGTAGCAGCGGCAAAGATGGTGGATACAAATAACACCGCAATGTACAGTGCGCCCTTAACTCTGGACAGCATAAGCTGCACGGCTAAAAACAGCCGTTCCATCAAGCCGGCCTGCTCCATTAATATGCCCATAAATATAAACAGTGGCACTGCAGAGAGTGTTTGTTCCAACATCGACGATGAAATCATCAGGGTTTCAAAATAGAAAACCAGTTCGAAGTTGCCGCCCATACCCCAGATACCAAAAACAGTACCTAAAAAGATGAGCGTGAAAGAAATTGGAAAGCCTATGAAAATGGCGAATAACATCACGCCAATCATTATTAAGCCGATATGTTCAGGACTCATACTGGCCATCTCCCACGGGTTGCTGCGTACCAGGATTTAAGGGCTTCAGAGATACCCTGTAGTAAAAGAAGAAACGCACCAATTGGAATGCAGGCACGAACCGGAAATAAGTAAGGCGCCCAAGCGGTGTCGTTGGCGACTTCTAAACGCGGACTAATTGATGACAAGAAGTACTCAGTACCACTGTAAAGAAGCCCGACCATGCCGGTTAAAAATAATGTGCAATACAGAACCAGATCCACAATGCCCTGGGTCCGATCTGACCAGTTGCGATACAAAAAATCGGCTCTGATGTGAACGCCGCGAGACAGAGCGTAACCAGCACCAAGCATAAACATCGCACCACAGAGCATGCGGCTAATATCGTATGCCCAGGCGGTAGGACGCGGAATAATGAGGCTTTCAGCTTCGGGGTTTGTAAAGACTCTAACCAGCTCATCCCACCAGATAACTGGGTTTATACCAAATTTTCTGGCGATCACTTCATACACCATGGCAAGGCCCAATGGTACGAGCATCCAGCAAACGATCTTGCCGACCCTTGAGTTCAAGGTATCAACAAAGCCTATAATTTTTTGATGCCTGGGGTTCATGTCATCCGGCAGCTCGCCGGGTGCTGCCGAACGACGCTCAGCGATGAGCTCATCGGCTATCTCAAGCTTATTCGGATCCACTTCTTCAGCCATAGTGATAGTCCTGGAATAAAAATTAATGCAGTTTAAAAAAAAACAGGCCTCGCAATTTAAACTGCGAGGCCCGTTGTCCTACTTAGCTTGAAATGCAAGCCATATGCTTATTTGAGAGAGTTCGCGAAAGCGTTACCCAGTGAAGCGTTTGAGGTTTGGGCGCCAGCCCAGAAAGGTACTGCTATAGCAGCGAAGTCTTTCATCGAACCCCATACTTCTGCGAAGAACTCATTTTCTGCTGCGTTCTTTTCAAGAGTTGCGTTGGCTGCTGCCATGTACTCAGTGAAGTAGTCGGCTGGAGTGTCGTGCAGTTGAACACCTTCGTTTTCAGTCAGGTTTTTGAGTGCCTTACCGTTTTCGTAGATGCGGTAACCGATGGCGCGCATCAGTGAAGCGTCTGCAGCAACATCAATAGCCTTTTGTTGAAATGGAGTCAGCTTGTCCCAAATGTCACCGTTGATGTACATGTCAGCGTTTACAACAACCTGGTGCAAGCCCTGGAGGTAGTAGTGCTTTAGTACTTTCTGGAAACCGAAAACACTGTCAGGCTTCGGGCAGCACCACTCAGCTGCATCGATAGTGCCTTTTTCGAGAGCTGGCAGGATGTCACCACCACCCATTGCAACCGCAGCTACACCGATATCAGTGTAAGTCTGGCCAGGAATACCTGGAGGTGCACGGAAACGCAGCTTACGGAAATCGTCCATGCTCTCGATTGGCTCTTTGAACCAACCCAGTGCTTCAGGACCAACTGGCTGTAGCATCACGCCATGGACGTTCATGCCCATTTCGTCCCACAACTGGTTGTAAAGCTCTTTGCCACCACCAAACTGGAACCACGAAATGAACGCAATGTTATCAATACCGACACCAGCACCTGCAACAGGCGAACCGAACAGCATTGCTGCGGGATGCTTGCCTGACCAGTAGTGAGTCCATGCAAAGCCACCATCGAGAAGGCCTTTATCAACTGCGTCAAGAATGTCAGCATTACCAACCACAGAGTTAGCAGGCAGTACTTCGATTGTTACTTCGCCGTCGGTTAGATCGCTAACGTTTTGCGCGAAATCTTTGAGCATGACAATTTCATCGGCTTTGTCGCCGATTACAGACTGAATTTTAATAGTTGTGGCTGCCTGAGCGCTCATCGAACCGAGCATGGCAAGACCAAACGATGCGCTGATCGTTTTTAGTAGAGTACTGCGCATTAGGAATATCCTCCAATTGGAATTAAAGTTGGCGCCAACAGTAAGTGACAATTTTTCACGACCCGTATTAATAGTTCGCAGCGAGCATATTAACGCGGAAATCATGCGATCTACCAGACATTGATTTGCATGGTAATGAGACTAAGAGTCTCATTAAAGTGAAAAGCTGTCAATCTGCAAAAAAATTTTTTCCGGACAAAAGCGTACTTATCTGACAAATAAAGAGCGGCTGTAATGGACTTTATTCTGGTTGCAATGGTTTTTGGGAGAGTCTTTCGAGCATCCATCGAGCACTTATTGGGGTGTCTGGGATAGGGAGGTCAGATTGGAATATATTTGGTATATAAAATACTGTCGCAGCAGATGAACAACGCGATACTAAGAAGTGCAAAAGGCCGTAAAGCGGGATGGTAATAAAAAAGCGCTGACAATTAGAGAGGCGTGTCGTTGGGATTACCCTAAAGAGCACGCGCAACCATAGGGGCTAGCGATATCTTGGACTGGAGCAGAGCACAAGCTTTTGGTCAGGCGATGTTATGGGCCAGCACAGCAAACTTTGGATCAGACAATATTGTCGGCCAAACAGCTTTTTTCGTAAGAAAAGTGTTTGGGTTGATGCGGGAGAATACAGCCGCCCCGTAAAAAGTTAGAGCGGCTGTGGTCGGTTGCGTTTTTGACATGACAGCGTTGACGCGCTGACGTGCTGCCAGCGGGGTTTACGCCATGAAACCGAGATTGGATCGGTCAAAATTCTGCAAGGTAGGCAGCACCTGATGTAACTGGTCTTCGGGTAATCCCATCCAGTCCAGTAGGGTCGCAGCATACTGTGCTGCAGACAAGGTTGGTACAACCCGGCCGTGTTGAATCGCATCTGGACCGTCAACGCCCATGCGAGGTATCTGGCCGTAAATGTCACCGCCCTTGACTGCGCCTCCCATCACCATTAGATGGTTGCCCCAGCCATGGTCAGTGCCGTCGCCATTGCCCGTGAGGCTGCGGCCGAAGTCAGATGCTGTAAACGTTGTAACATTATCCGATTCACCCATTTGATCGATTGTGTCCTGAAAGAAGCTCAGGGCCGACGCCAGTTCGCTAAACAGCCATGGCTGGACTTTGTTCTGGTGATCGTGCACATCAAACCCACCCATGCGTACATAGAAGATCTGACGGCGCATACCCAGCTGCGAGCGAGCACCGATGAGCTGAGCAACCATTTCAAGTTGCGCAGCCAGAGAATTGTCTTCAGGTGGTGAGGTTATCAAGGGACCGTTAGCCTCAAGCACTTCACCTAGTTCTGTCGTGATGTTGATTGCCCTGTTCTGCATATCAGCGTAAGCACTGGAAAATAAATGACTGCGTTGGTGCTCAAGCACACGTCTAAACGCGGCAGCGCGAGGATTTTCCCACTTGTCATTCAGATCCATGCCGGCAAACTCAAGCAAACCGGTTTCCTGAATGGAGTAAGGTCGCTGGCCTAATCCGGATTGCCAGTAGTTTGATCCATTCAGTGTTATTGATGTTAGGTAATCGCGTTGCTGAAATTCGGCAAAGTGTTCTGCAGCCAAAGCACCCCAGCCAAAATCACCGCGACCTCGACCCTGAAGTTGCTGCCATTGGATTTCCTGGTCAGCATGTGAGAACAGCTGTGCTGGTAATGGTACCGCGTTGTTTTCATATAGCTCTTTGGTTGTCGGCACAATGATGTTGCCCACGTTTGCGATAAATGCCAGCCGTTGTTCTTCGTAAAAACGGTTTAAGCTCTCTGCATGTGAGCTAAGTGCAACCGGTCCATTGTTGCCAGAAAGCGTGTTGATCCCGAGCAGCTGGTCTCGGCCTACTGAAAGTTCACGCCTTGATCGGGTGTATTCGTTGTACTCTGCGGTGCCAGTAGGTACCAGCAAACTAAATCCATCTGAGCCGCCTTCGAGATAAACACATACTAGCGCGCGATAGTCTGCATCGCTGCCGCCTTCCTGGGCTTGCGCTAATGTCCATAGCGGCGAAGACCCCAGAGCCAGACCTGCGCCTGCTATGGTTTTTGCACCGCGCTTTAAAAAGCGTCTTCTTTGGTGGTTATTCATGATTACTCGTTCTTTATTTTTATAATTATTTTTGTTGAACGCTTTGAAACGCCTACAACTGTATCGCTGCTTCTGGTGAACTGATGATCAGAAAGATCGCTTCAGCAACACGGGTTGATGCGCCGTTTGCGTGATCTCTTTCATCCATTAACTCTTGCACATTCTGGCGAAGTTCATCGGTCATTCTGCCGCCCAGGAGTAAGAGATCGAGGTGATCAAGCAGCTCATCATTATCTGGCTCAAGATCCATTTCCCGATCAATGCTGATGGCAATTCGCTGTCCGTCGCCGGAAATTTTAAAGTTGTGCGCCCAGATGGTATTTGATAGCAGACGGCTGGTGATAGTGATAATGCTCGATTCATCAATAATTTCAAATTCTGGCGAAACAAGCTTGTTAGCGCTGATCGCTCCTGGCTGCGCAAAGCTAGGCGTAAAAAAGTTGAAGACTGTTGGCGATTCAAGTGGTGCTTGTTGAAGTTCGCGCAATGCCCAGGAGTAATCGAACTCAGGGTGGATGCCGTCACTTGGCGCAAACGCACGCCAAATTTGGGTGATGCGCATCAGCGGCTCTTTTAGCTTTCCAAATACATCCGGGTTGTTCAGGTGGCCTGAACGCGCTTCATCGTGCATCAATATCGCCTTGACCGTGCTGCCAAGATTGCCCCGTTCACCGTTAGCATTGTTGTTGAAGACTTGTACGACATCACTTACATAATCCGGCGAAGGATTGCTGGTAACGAGTCTTTGAATTAGCTGCTTTACGATAAAGGGCCCCACGTTGGAGTGGTTGGCAATGTTATCCAACGCCATTTTCATATCGGCTTCGGCGCTTTGCCCCGCTGGAACAACAAATCCATTAAGCAGCTGCTTTTCACCCTTGTCATGGTAGTCGTCATAAGCCTGCATTGGGGTGATAAAGTCTTTAATGGTTGGCCAGCGATAATTGTCGACATTAGCAAAGTGCCATCCGGTGAACACATGTGCAAACGCTTCGATGTCTGCCTGGTTGTACGTAGGTACTGGTACGCCTTCAGCATCTACTATGGGGGTGCCATCGTCGTTAAGCATGCTTAGGCCGATACTGAAGAGTTGTAAAAGCTCTCTTGCATAGTTTTCATCGGGACGCAAGTTATCTTCGACATTCGGTTTCTGATTACCTTTCATGCTTAGGTACTCACCCATGACCGGACTGAGTGTGATCTCTTCAACAAGATCGCGGTAGTTTCCGAAAGCGTTTCTGACGAGAATATCGTAGTAGTTCGCCAATGCAGGCTGTTCGTCACCAAGACCATTGTTGGAGGAGATAACGAAAATCTCGCTTAAGGCGAATGCCACGCGCTGGCGAAGCTGATCATCAGCTTCAACTGCCATGCGCCACCAGACGTTGGTGTATTCACTCCATCGATCAACTGAGGCCTTGCGCAATCCATCAGACATAAATGTTGCAGGCAGAGTAAGTTGCTCGTCAATCCAGTTTTGAGCAGTATCACCATCGAGGCGTTCGATACCTTCGAGGTTCGCACCAAATGTGGCTTGATCGAGTAGACGGAAAGCTTCCGTCTTGTTTAGGGGCAAATCCGGGGTTGCGTTCGGCACCTCCGTTGCCGGTAAAGCAGCCGCTACGGCGGGTGCTTGTACAGCGGCTTGTGCCTGAATCGAATCGGGTGTCAGGCCTGATAACTCGGCCATCGCCGCACCTAGTGCAACGGCTTCACCGTTATTGATATTGCCGTTACCGTCAGCATCAATGCTGCCACCTCCGCCACCACCACCACAGCCGACAATCAGTGTCGCTGTTAATGGGAACAGGATTATTAGTTTTTTTATCATGCCTGCGCCAGTGCTCCTCGTACTGGAACATTAACGGCAGGGGTGGGACCCTCAACTTATATCGAATGTTGAGCTTGTGATGCGGGTCGTAACTGCAGCTTGTAAGGTGGTTAAGCTGTGACTCAGCTAGCGAGAAATGTCTCGATTCGGTCAAGAATAACGTTTGCATCGTTGTAGTCGAGCGGCACTTGCGAACACATGTTTTGTTCATTGACAATGAACAAGCTTGGAAAGCCCTGCGCTCCAATTTGTTGCATCAAGTTTTGATGCTGTCTATGCAGTTCTTTGGTTTCGTCGCTGTTGATATCGTGCGCAAATTGTTCGGTGTTGCAGCCGATGGCTCCAGCCAGCTGGATTAGCACATCATCATCTGATGGGTTTTTTGCGTCCAGATAATATGCATGCTGAATTGCCGTAGTCATGGTGTCTTCAAAAGCAGCTTGCTGGGCGCTGGCCGCCAATACGGCCCGGCATGCGGGGTAGGTGGAGCGTCTTGGTTTATTTTCAGTCCAGAAAGCGTAGTTGAAACGCGTGCCTGGAATGGTCTGTTCTATTCTTTTCCACGTTTGCTGGAGCATCTGCTGCATTTGCTCTGGCATGTGTGCAGCGGAGTCAGGTGCCAACCCCCCGAGGATGTGTTTTACGGTGAGTGAGTCTGGCAAAGATTCTTTAACTTGATTCCAGACTGGTTTGAAACCCCAGCACCAGCTGCACATTGGGTCGTGTACATGAAAAAGCGTAGCCACGATCAGTGTTTGTCCTTATCCTTGATTGACAGGGTAGGGTCATCCAAAGGCTCTTCGAGAGTCTGTGTGAGATCGCTCTCAAAATTTGACTGGGTTCGGCTTTTGAGTAATTCCAGCTTTTGCTGATTGATTCTAACGGTTTGATCAAGTAGTTCAGGCGGTACATCTCCGGGCTCTATCGCTTGAGTGGCCTGCTCTTCGGTGATCTCTTGCATGAGACTTTTTCTTTCTTTTTCCCATGCTTCACGTTTGGCAGACAAGCTCGCCAGTCGATCACTGGTCGTTTTAGTTTCGTTGGCAGATTGTTTTGCCAAGGTAGCTGACAAAGCACTTGCACTATGAACCTGTTCTTTCAGTGATTTAATTTCCTGATCTTTTTGAGCGATGATGCGCTGCAATCGCTCCTGGGTGTCAGCTTGTTTGCGATTTAGCTCGATCGCGTCGGTTCGTGCTTTTTGTACAATGAGTTCGTTATTTCGCAATGATTCTGACATGCCACGACTGGCCTTATTCAATTTTCTATTCTCGTAGCTAAGACTTGAGACTTGGTCTTCGAGAATTTCTTTGTCTTGCTGAAGTATGAGTTCTTGTTCGGATTGTTTTTTTTCCCAGTCAGCGTTTACGGCGGCAATCTCTCTGTTAGCGAGTGTGTTGCGTATCGCCCACCCTATAAACAGGCTGAGAAAGGCCGCTGCTGTTATGCAGGCAATTATCTCTGTCAGCAACAAACTCATGTTGGCTATCCGGCTAAAAAGTGAATTCGATTCGGCGGTTAAGACGCCGCCCTGCGGGTGTTTCATTATCGGCAATGGGGACGCCATCACCGAATCCATACGAGTTTAGACGCTCTGCGGCAACACCCAGTTCGGTCAGAGAGTCTCGCACCGAATTGGCGCGCAATTGACTAAGGCGCAGATTAGCAACAGACTCACCTGAGGAATCTGTATGGCCTTCAATACCCACAGGCACACCCGGAAACTGTGTTAGAAGCTCTGCGATATTGACGATCACGGCTCGGCTTTCTGATGTGACAACATCGCTGCCACTTTCAAATAGAATTGTGGTGCTTTGCAGCTCTGCAAAGGCCTTAGCCAGCTTTTCTGCACTGGCAACAGGTTGAGAAGAATCGGTATTGGTCAGATTCTCACTGTCTGTGACCTGAATGCTGCTTTGTTCGGGACTTCCTTGTGCAGCTTCCTGTTGAGTCAGTGCGGCATCGTCTTCAGATGCATCAGCAGGCACACTGATCTTTTCAATCAGAGAGAGCGTGTCGAGTTTGCTCAGAGCACGATCGACGATTCGATCATGAATACGCTGGCTTGGTGCTTCCCCTTCAATAGTTATTTGAGATTCCACGATCCTGACACTAGCGTTGTCGAGCGCTGCAAGCTCCGGTATAAGGTTGACCAGCTCTTTAAGCCAGGTTGCTTCTTCAATGTCATCTGAAACCTGCACGCGATTGATCACATAGGTGGCGCTAAAGTTGTTCATTGATGTTTGGATCAGTTCGAGCAGGTTTTCACTGCGTGCAACATCACCATTTAGCGAGAGGGTGCTGTCGTCTAATTCCATTCTAAGTCGCGGTTGAACACCACTCGATGCGGTGGTTATACCATTATTATCAGACTCGTCATTATCAGGCTCGTCGAGTGGGACTTCGGCATCATTGTCGTTTGTTGATAGATTGGCTGCGACGTTACCATCAAGTGCTCTTGCTGGTGGCAACTCACTGGAGCCTTCCGTGTTGTTATTAGTGGCTGCTAAATTATTCGAATTGCGTGCTTCCTGTAACGCCTGGGCTAGCAAGGCCTCGGCAGCCGCCTTTGTTTGAGCTTCCAGTTCAGCGGCGGCTTTTTCAGCTTCAATTGCCGCTCGATTATCTGCCTCGGCCAATTCAGCGGCCCGTCTGGCAGCTTCGGCTTCGGCCAGCTGGGCTTCGCGAGCAGCCAGTTCAGCGGCTTCGGCCTCGGCCAATTCAGCGGCCCGTCTGGCAGCTTCGGCTTCGGCCAGCTGGGTCTCGCGAGCAGCCAGTTCAGCGGCTTCAGCCTCTGCCAGTTCAGCAGCCTGTCTGGCAGCTTCGGCTTCGGCCAGCTGGGCTTCACTAGCGGCTGTCTCCTCAACTTCGGCCAATTTCGCTTGTGCTTCTTGCGCTTCTTGTTCTGCTTCTAATACGGCTATTTGAGCAGCTTCTGCCTCAGCCAACTTAGCTTGTTGTGCAGCTTCGGTGGCAGTTTCTTGCGCGGCGTTTTGTTGTTCGGCTCCCTGCTCAGTCTCTTGTGCGGCTTGTGCTGATTGCGCCACAGTTGTGTCTTCGGTGGATGTGGCCAGGAGTTCGAGATTGTCGGTTACGCTCGCTACACCAGATGCATCGGTTGCTGCGCTGATGAGATCGGCGCGCTCAGTATCACTGTTGACTACACCGCTGAGACTGATGGCTCTCCCGTCCACGGAAACGGAAACTTCAGTATTGGTATTGATGCCTACGCTACTGACAGCAGTTTTCGCGTTGGTCAGCACTTGGGCTTGTACTCTTGGCAGGTTGAAATACACGCAGTAAAAAATAATAGCTGCCATGCCAGCAAACCATATCAGTAGCCAGAGGATGGCTGAGCCGCGCTCTTTTGTCGTTGACAGACTGTGTTTGTTGGTTGTTCGCAAAGCTAAAGTCTTTTATTTACGCGTTTTAAAGTATATCGGCTTCACCGGCATTATAGGGTTTGTCTCTGTAATGCAGGCGGTGGATACTTGACACCTATGTGCACTACATGACTTGCTCATCCTGCTTTTGCATGTGCGCAAAGACGAAGCAACCCTATTTATTCTGTATTATATCTGTAAGTCCTCACTTGCTGGCCAGCCAACGTGAAATTAAACGAGTTTGCAATAATTAAACTACGTACAGCCGCTGCTTTCGGGGTTTCTGTTGCAGTGCTGTTGCTACTGTTTGGTGTACCTAACAAAGCCTCTGCTACCAATTTTCTACAAGAATGTATGGCGTTATCCACTGAAAATAACGACATTCAGAATTGTCTTGATAATTTTCTTGATGCGTTAGATGACAACATTGATGACATTTCTGCTTATATCTCAGGTGATATAGGAGGCGCGACACTTGAGGCATTCCAGCGCTCGCAAAGGGCCTTTTTTGTTTATCGCAAAGAAAACTGTTTGTGGTACCTGGAATTTTCGCCTGCAGGTGATCGAGGGGAGCAATTGGCAAAAAACTGTCTTGCGAATATGTCTGCGCAGCGCCTTGAAGAGTTGCAATCGCTTATCGCGTTGCCGGGTAACAATGTTAAACAGGTACGGGGCTATTATGTGTTTGGGGCTGATCGCAACAGTTTCCAGCCATGTGGCAACAGTGACCGATTCTGGGTAGAAGGAGATTCCTCGGTTGTCGGCCAACTGCAGCAAACCTATCTTTCGCAGGCAACACAAGAACTGCAGTTAACCTATGTCACTTTGGCAGGTCAGCTAACGTCATCTAAGGACCATGCGGGGCATGCGGGTATTGCGACTATCAGTGCTGTGATCGATGTCAGATTGCCTAACGAATCTGATTGTGGTTTACCGGGTAACAACCTCGCTTTGGGCGGCAATACCTCAGGACCTTCAGTTGCAGTACAGCCATCAATTTCTGCTGATATTGACGCAAATGAATTAAATTCTGAACCATTACTGAGTATCAATGAACCAGAGCAAGTGTTGCGTGCTTACTTTGGTGATTGGTTTGCTGAATGCAAGCAAGAGCAAAGCGACTTTGCCTGTGATGTATCAGTTGCGTTCACTGGTGCTGGTGTTGATGCAAATGATCCACCGACAATAAACCTTCTTCGTCGAGCCAACAAACGCACTGTTGTGCAACTTGCTTTTCCAGAGCGTGAGGTTGACTCTACCGTAAAGATGCGCTGGCGCATTGATAGCTACACCTTTGGTGATGTTGTTGGCTCAGATATTTTGGTTGACGAAAATGGCACACGCCAGGTTATTCGCGAACGTAAGTTTGTTAGCGAAGAGTTGATGCCATTACTTATTGAAGGTGGAGAGCTAGGTATCGAAATTCTTGAAGATGTCGATGACGAATCCGGTGAAGCCTTTGCAGCCACGCTAAACGGGCTGACAAGAGCGCTGGCTTTCGCTGATGATTTTGTCAGTAATGAAGGTAGTCTCTGATATTCCATGTCTGGACAGAGGGCGCTTGTATTTGCAAATGGGGATTGCTTCGCTGCCGATGTCGACTGGGTTCGTCCTGATCCACAAAAAGATCTTATCGTTTGCGCTGATGGTGGCTTGCGCCACTGCATTGCTGCAGGTTTGGAGCCGCACATAATTGTTGGTGATATGGACAGCGCTGATAAGCAGCATGTGCAAGCAATAGACCGTTCGAAAACGCGCTTTTTTAAACACCCTGTAAACAAAGCTGCCAGTGATCTTCAGCTCACGCTTGAAATGTTGGCTGAGCATGGCGTGTCGCGTATCGTTCTCTTGGGCGCCTCTGGCGGTCGTAGTGATCACATGCTTTTTAATTGGCTGTTGCCGGCAAAGACGGACTGGCCGTTTTCCATGCAAATTGTTGATCAGTTTGTTGTCGCTGAACTAGTCAAGCCTGGGTTGCCATGCAAGCTCAGTTTGCCTGCCGATACAACCTTAAGTTTGCTGCCAGTTAGTATGAGAGTTTTGGGTGTATCTATAGAAGGTGTGTCCTATCCGCTAAAAGATGCGACATTGGAATTAGGCGATACGCTTGGGCTTAGCAATGTTGTACAGGCTGGTTCGGGGCTGGCTCCTGGCTCAGGTATAGATACACGTTCAGCATCAGTAGGGGGGAGAGCAAGCGCCACAGTTTCAGCTACGGCCATGAATTCAGGTGCAAGTGATGCTGCAAGTGACGTTGCTGGTAACGTTGCAGCTGGCGAAGTAAAGGTGGAAGTTCGTCAAGGTCGCTTACTGGTGATAGTATCCCGGCAAGCCTAGTTAAACAAACCAGTCGCAGCAATGAATTCTACCAACCAGCTAATTGATGTACGCAGTGATACCGTCACCTTGCCAAATGACAAGATGCGCCAGGCCATGATGACGGCTGTTGTTGGCGATGATGTTTATGGTGATGATCCCACCGTGAATGAGCTGCAATCTCTTGCGGCAGATATGTTTGGTCATGAATCTGCGCTTTATATGCCCAGTGGCACGCAGTCCAACCTGGTGGCTTTGCTAACGCATTGCCAACGTGGCGAAGAATACATTGTCGGTGGTGAGGCGCATACCTATAAATACGAAGGTGGAGGTGCTGCGGTTTTAGGAGGTATTCAACCGCAAACGGTTCCATTTGGCGACAACGGTGAACTGCCTTTGGATCAGGTTTCGCAAGTGATTAAACCAGATGATTTTCACTTTGCCCGAACCCGTTTGCTTTGCCTTGAAAATACGCAGCATGGGCGTGTGCAGTCGCTGGATTATATGCAAAGTGCCAGAGACTTTAGCAAAGAACAAAATCTTCAGTTACATCTGGATGGCGCTCGGGTAGCGAATGCCCTGGTTGCATCAGATGTCTCTCCAAAAGCCGTGGGTGAATGCTTTGACACCATATCGGTCTGTTTGTCAAAAGGCCTGGGTGCTCCTATGGGGTCAGTGCTAATTGGCAGTACTGCATTTATCGAAGAAGCTCGACGCTGGCGTAAGGTCACTGGTGGCGGTCTTCGGCAAGCAGGCGTTGTTGCGGCGACCGGTATCATTGCACTCACAGATGGCATGGAACGATTGCACGAAGATCATGAACACGCACAATGGCTGGCCAATCAATTAGACAGTGTTGATGAAATAAGCGTGCGTGCTGGCTGGACACAAACCAATATGGTGTGGCTCGATTTCGATGCAGATCATCAACAAAGCCTTCCGGCGTTTGCTCGTGAGCGCGGCGTTTTAATGTCCGTAGGTAGAAACGCAGGTCGCGTGGTGTTGCATCAGAATATAGACAAGCAGGCGCTTGAGAAAGTGAATGCAGTGCTAAAAGAGTATTTTAGTCAGTAAGTCTGGTTAGTTCGGTAAGTTCAGAAAATATCGCATCAGTCCGAGCAATCTTGATAGGTAGTAAGCCTGGCCCTAACAGTTCATACAGGTATCGTGTGTGAAGCCAATTGCAGCGCTGTGTTGTCATTCCATTGCTAATACTGACTCTTTATCTATAACGCACTGTGAAATTGCGGAGAGAGTAAATGGTAAGGCGAAAATCCAGGCGTGGTGGCGCTGCATCGAATGGCGAATCCGCTCAAGCGTTGCGAAGCGAGGCCTATCGCCATCTTCGCCACCCGTTTGCACCCCAACAAGTGTTTTCAAATGATGCAATAGCGTCAATTCATACTATGGCACTAAAGCTTCTTGAAGAGCTTGGTATGAAAATACTGTTGCCAGAAGCACGTATGCTATTTCAAAATGCAGGTGCCATTGTCAATCATGATGATCAGATGGTCCGTATTGGTCGTGAGATTATAGAAACGGCGCTCGAATCTACTCCTCGCTCTTACACATTGCGTGCTGCCAACCCGGCTCGTGAGCAAATATTTGAACAAGGCAGTTTGTTATTTTCAGCCGGTTCCGGGTGTCCAAATGCCTTTGATGACAAACGTGGCCGACGCCCAGGCTCGCTTCGCGATTTCAACGAAACGATACAGCTTCAGCAATCTTTCGATGTGATTCACAAGCATGGTCCCTCTGTTGAGCCACAAGATATAGCGCCTAACTTGCGCCATTACGAAATGATGCGCTCACAACTTAAATTTGGTGATAAACCCATGTTCGTGTTTGCGCGTGGCACCGGGCAAGTGGAAGAGAGCTTTGAGCTAATCCGTCTTGGCTTGAATTTGAGCGATGACGAATTTATCAACAGTGTTTGGGCTACAACGGTTATCAATACAAATTCACCACGTCAGCTGGATGTGCCTATGGCTCAAGGCATTATTGATTTTGCCAAAGCCGGACAGCTCTCCATCATCACACCGTTTTGTCTTGCTGGTGCGATGGCGCCAGTTAGCGTATCGGGTGCGCTGGTTTTGCAGCATGCCGAAGCATTGGCCTGTATTGCTCTGGCGCAGATAACGGCTGCCGGATCACCGGTTTGTTATGGTGGGTTCGCATCCAACGTGGATATGAAGTCAGGCTCGCCAGCATTTGGCACACCTGAGCATGTAAAACTCTCTATTGGTTCTGGCCAACTTGCACGGCATATCGGATTTCCATGGCGCTCGGCTGCAGGTTCTGCTTCAAACGTGGCCGATATGCAGGCTGCAACTGAAAACAATATGGGGTTGTGGGCGAACCTGCAATCAAACGCAACTTTGGTTGTTCATGCTGCCGGCTGGTTAGAAGGTGGTTTAAGTTTCGGATATGAAAAATTTATAAATGATATTGAGGCCTTACAAACTATCGCCGAACTGTGCAAGCCTTTGCCAGAAGACGTGGAAACCATGGGTTGGTCTGCATTGGCTGATGTCGATCCTGGTGGTCACTTTTTTGCAACTGAACATACGATGCAACGCTATCGGGATGCATTTTACCCACCGTTAGTTGCAGATTTAAGTAACAACGGTAGCTGGACTGAGGCAGGAGAAAAAACATCGACTCAGCGTGCCGCGGCTATTTGGCAAAAGGTGTTGGCAGAGTACATACCACCTGCGCATTCTGAAGCTGCAATGGATAATTGCGCCGAATTTATAGAGGCCGGGATAGCTCGTGGTGGTTTTGCACCGGCTGGTGGCTAGTTGCAAGCTGGAGATATCAAGTCGATAAATTACTTCGACCAGATAACATCACTTGCACCAACAAAAACACGAAGCCTTTGCAGCTCGCTGTTGAGTTTGGCCATGCGTCCTTTGCCAAACTTGATGCCAGGTTCTGCCCAAAGGTTGTCAATAAAAATCTGGTTTAGTTCTCGGTTATGCCTTATTTCTGCACGGCCAACAAACCGATCAAATTCCAGTAATGGGTAAACGTAGTATCCGAATTGTCTCTTTTGTGCTGGAATGTAAATCTCGATACGATAATCAAACCCG
>CALHRQ010000130.1 GCA_938038175.1 uncultured Granulosicoccaceae bacterium
AGGTCTTTTATTAAAGGCTATTGTTGCAACGGCTGTGCTGTTTTCAAGTGGCCTTGTATTTCAAAGCGGTTTTGCAATGGCGCACTGGGCTTATGTCTCTAACGAAAAAGACGACACGGTGAGCGTGATTGACACAGAAACTGACGAGGTCATTAACACTTTCAATGTTGGTGAGCGCCCGCGTGGAATTACGATCAGCAATGATTTTTCACGGCTGTATATTTGCGCATCAGATTCAGATTCGGTACAAGTCTATGATGTCGCGACGTCCAAGTTACTTAATGATTTACCCAGTGGCGAAGATCCAGAACAATTTGTGTTACACCCGGATAACAGGCGCCTGTACATAGCCAATGAAGATGATGCGATCGCAACCGTTGTAGATGTTGAGACACGCCGAGTCATTGCACAAATAGAGGTCGGCGTAGAGCCTGAAGGCATGGCGGTCAGTTATAACGGCAAGTGGGTCATAGTGACATCCGAGACTTCTAATTTTGCGCATTGGATCGATACAGAAACTAATGAGATAGTTGCTAATACATTGGTTGATCAACGCCCTCGAGATGCAGAGTTTTCCCTCGATGACAGTGAACTCTGGGTATCATCCGAGATTGGCGGCACGGTCTCGATAATCGATACGGCCACGCAGCAAACCAAACACAAGCTGGAATTTGAAATCAAAGGCATCTCATCCGATCGCATTCAACCAGTGGGTATGGAACTCACAAGCGATGGCAAGCTTGCGTTCATCGCGCTTGGGCCTGCCAATCATGTGGCAGTAGTCGATCGAGAAACAAATGAGGTTATCAAATATGTGCTAGTGGGCCGGCGTGTTTGGCATATGGCCTTAACGCCAGAAGAAGACAAGTTGTACACCACAAATGGCCTTTCAGGGGATGTCACTGTGATTGATGTTGCATCACTCCGGCCTGAGAAAACCGTTAAAGTTGGGCGTTTCCCTTGGGGAGTTGCAATACTGCCCGATGAAGCGGTACCAAAAAACTAAGCGATTGCTACCTTGATGATAGTGGCTGTATGTCTATAAAAAACTAAAAGGCTGATCCTTAATGGTCTTTACGGATATGGACTAAAGAAAACGCCAAGGCCGTTGTGGGTTCTCCTGAAGAGGCAAAAACTATTTAGCACAATACGGTTTGTAGAAAGACATAAAATGAAACTCTATAAATCCAAAGCGCATTATTTTCCAACTTCGCCCTAAAGACACTCATCCATAATTTCCACTGGGTGCTTAACGTTGCGTCCTGTATTTTGCTTAATCTGCGAAGCACAACTAAAGCCATTACTGACAATAACGGTTGTATCTTCGGCTTTTTCAATGGCAGGCTTTAAACGGCCTGAAAACAGCTTCTGCCCAATATGGCGTGTTTTCTCAGCCATGCCATACGTGCCTGCCATGCCACAGCAGCTTTGTTCAGGTTCGTTGACGTTTTCAAAGCATTGGTTTAGCCAGCTACGATCAGCTGAGGCTTCGATCTGTGCTTTATCATGACAATGTAAGTGCAGAATAGCGTTGGGTAATTGCCGTTTTGGTTTTATAGAATGCGAATCCAGAAAAGATGAAAGCGCCATTGTTCTTTTGGCCAAGTCTTTCGCATTGCTATCGTTAGGGTATAGTTTTGCCAGTTCGTTCTTGAATACAGACAGGCATGATGGTTCAAGCACAATCACATTGCTGTGCTCTGGAAGGGCTGTGTAAAAACGATTCAAAATTTGTCCAAGCTGATGGCTGCCGCGTTCAAGGAATCCGTATTCATAAAGTGGGCGGCCGCAGCAAAAGGTGCTTTTGGCAATGCCCACAACAAAACCTGCTTTATTTAAAGTACTAACCGCATGCACCAGTATCTCTGGCCGGTAGTGGCTGTTAACGCTATCAGCCCACAACACCACTTGTGGATTGTGTTGATCACCAACCCAGTAAAATGCCATGTCATCTCTGCTATGGTTTGCTTTAAGCCAGTGCTTGAAGGAATGTATTGCCAGCTTCGGCAGTTCTGAGCCTGCATCAAGCCCAAGTACTTTGTTGATTCCGCGAGCAATCAGGCCTTGTTGTATAAAGTTAGACAAGCGAGAAAATCGACTTAAGTTAGGCAGCAAGGTGCCCATATACCCCAATATATAATGGCTAACCGGGCGTCGGTTATTTTTAAAATGCTGATGCATAAATTCAGCTTTATAGGCGGCAATGTCAACTTGTGTAGGGCAAGCTGTTTTACAGGCTTTGCACGAAAGGCAGTGTTCAAGTGATTCTAATATGTCGTTGTTGTTCCAACCGTCCTCGATAATCTCACCGCGAACCATTTCATGCAGCAAGTGTGCTCGACCTCGAGTGGAGTAGCGCTCCTCGTTTGTTGCCTGATAACTAGGACACATAGCGCCACTAGCTGCTCGACATTTACCCATGCCGATACAACGCTCTGTTGAACGTCCAAAACCGTCAATGTCTTCAGTAAATGAGAGTGTTGTTTCAACAACTGGCTGTTCGTACTCAGGACTAAATCGGAGGTTTTCATCCATGCGGTAGGGATTAACCACTTTACGTGGGTTCATGCGCGTACCAGGGTCCCAGATTTTTTTAAACTGTTCGAATGCTGAAACCAATTCATCACCGAACATGATGGGCAAAAATTCTGCCTTTGCCTGGCCATCTCCGTGCTCGCCAGAGAGTGAGCCACCAAATTTGACGACGAGCTCTGCGATCTCTTTACTGAACGCGCGAAATTGTTTAATACCCTCGGATGTTCTGGTGTCGAAGGTAATGCGTGCATGGATACAGCCATCGCCAAAGTGGCCATACAAGCTGGTGCTGTAACCATAGCGATCCACCAAGGCATGAAACGCGCGTAGGTAGTCTCCAAGTTGCATCGGGTCAACTGCGGTATCTTCCCAGCCAACAATGGGGTCTGGGTCTTCAGCGTGTAAGCTCATTGAGGTTGCGGACGCGCCTTGCTCGCGGATGCGCCACAAGGCGTTTTCTTCAAGTTCTGTGTAAACGGGTAGAACAGAATGCACTCTTGCAGATGTGTGCATCGCGCTGATAAAACGCTCGCTCAAATTGTTCAGTTCTTCAGTTGAATCTGCTGCCAGTTCAACCAGCAACCAGGCTTTACCAGCGGGCAAGCGCGACACATCGGCCTGGAGTAGTGCACGATCGTTTAGCCCACCGACAATCGCCCAATCTATACCTTCCATCGCTATCGGTTTAAACGGCTTGATTTCAGGCACACTATCGCCTGCGGTATAAATATCCTGGAATCCTAATACCACTAGCTGAGTCTGTTCAGGGTTTGCTATCAGGCGAACCCTGGCTCTGAGTATGCTGACGCAAGTCCCTTCCGACCCAACCAATGCGCGGGCAACGTTAAATCCATTTTCGGGTAAGAGCTGGTCGAGATTATAGCCAGACACACGTCTCTTGATGTCGGGGTATCGCGCTCTTATGTCGCTAGCGTATTTATCTCGCAGTGCAATAAGGTTTCGGTATATTCGGCTTTGTGTATCTTCTTTGGCGAGAATGTTGTCTAGTTCTTGATCGCTGGTGGGACCAACCCAGAAGCGTGCGCCATCACTTGTCAGTACTTCAAGCTCAAGCACATTTTCGACTGTTTTACCGGCCAGCATAGAGTGTGGGCCACAAGAATTATTGCCTATCATGCCGCCGAGCGTGCATCGACTATGCGTTGCAGGGTCTGGGCCGAAGGTCAGCCCGTGTTTTTCAGCCGCCGCTTTTAATTGATCGCAAACCACGCCAGGTTCTATCAATGCAGTCCGTTGTTCGATATCAATAGATAGCACCTTGTTAAGATGCTGCGAGCAATCAAGCACAATCGCCTCATTTACGCACTGTCCGTTTTGTGACGTACCACCGCCGCGCATCAATACGGGGATATTAAAATTCTGACACTGCCTTACTGTGCTGACAACGTCATCACTGCTGGCAGGATAGACAACACCCATTGGTATTTGTCGATAGTTTGAAGCATCGCTTGCATATAAAGCTCGCGCCGCCGGCGAAAAATCACAAGTACCTTCGAGCGCTACGGCTAGAGCTTGCTGTATTTGCTGAGTGTCTTGTTCTGTTGCTGTTGACATAATAAGTGGTCAGTTAAAGTGGTGATAACAGCACAGCATCTTTAATTTCAGCTTGATTAAACTCCAACTGCTGAATTAACTGCTCCATGTCGTTGGTATCTGGTTCTTGCGCTGGAGTGGCAAATAGCGCTTTGGTGAGTACTTCGTGCAATTGTTGATAACTAGCATTTCTGGTTATTTGTAGTGTGTCAGTTTCTGTTTGATTATGCTTCAGGAGTTGATATAGACGTTGCCAGTTTTTATTTTTATTTGCCGTATACAGTTTGGTGAGCCATTGCCTGCGTTGCAGACGCAATCGAATGGCCGCAAGCATTTTTAGAATATATGGAAATGCTGTCGCCAGCATTGCGATTGCTGCAAGTAGTATCAGAACAGGTTGCCAGGCGACTAGCCCTTGTAACTGGTATTGCAAACGATTCCAGCGTGTCTCTCTCAGAGCAAGTTCTTTAAGCAGGTCTGCACGGTCGGGCAAACCGACATTGATGCGACGTGCCGGTATGACTGACTCGCGCATGCTACCGCTATGTGTATCCCACCAGCGGATACGGACGGTGTCCAGAAATACTGGGATTGGGCTTAGCGCCGTCATTCTAAAAGTGAATTCGGCTTTGGCTATGGCGGTGTTATTGATCAGTTGATGAGATCGTTTTGTGTTTATCAGTGTTGCACTGATTGCTCGGCTTGCAAGTGGTTCTATTTGTGGTAGATGGCTTCCCATTACTCCAGTGGCACTAAGCGTGATGGTGCGTAAAACTTCATCACCTGCTGTAATGCTGGTAACATCTTTTGACCATGCATCACTGAGTTTGACATTGCTGGCAGCCAACCACCAATCGGTATGTTCTGCCGGGGCCGCACCTACGTTCAAAACCGTTGCGTTGGTTTGTAATTGGAAGCGGCCGCGCTGTGTTCGCGAGCGTGTCATCTCACCGCTCCAGCGAACACCGTCTATGATCAATTCGCCCGAGCGTTTTGGGTAAATCAAGTATCGCCATGCTTGTTGGCGCCAGCCGGTATCGTCATCTGTAACAGTGATACGTTTTTCAAATACAGGTAGCACATTAAAGTCATTGAATTCAGGTAGATCAATGTCGTCGTTTAATACGGGGTAGATATGTTGTAGGCGAATATCAACGACAACTTCCTCGCCCAACATAGGGGAGAGTTTAGAATAGCTGACCTTGACCTGTAATTCATCTGGTCCAGGCTGCCAAGCGCTGTCGATTGAAGGGTTAACTGAAATAACCACAGTATTGGATCGCACTGTTTTGCTGTTATCAAGACCGCTAAGTGGACCAAATATCAATTGGCCTTCTTGATCGGGTATAAACTCCATTCGGCGAATAGCGATTTCGACAACCTTTCCTTGTATCACCGCTATTCTTGTGCCAGTTGATTCGCGCAAGTAAGTCCTGTTCTGTTTGAGTGCCGAAACATCCAGTGGCGCAACAAGCCCAGTAGATTCTATGTCGATTATTATGACATCGCCCACATAAACCGATGGCGTCTCTGTTGTAAGCCTGATGCTGGCTGGGGGTGCGTTTTGCGCTAATGTGGGTGTAGCGATCAGCAACAGATACAAAGCAAGAAATACTTTCAAAACCAGCGCTACCATACACTGCCACCATCAGGAGCACTTTGTCCGCTAGCTTTGCGACGTTTTAATTCAAGCTTGATGCGAGATTGTAAAAAGCGGTAAGGATCATGGTTGATCTGATTAAGCCATTGCTCCGTTGCCTGTTGTTTTTCGAGTTCGCTGCGGCTGCCCGAGGCTTGCGAATCATTGCTGGCGACATCACTTTCTGAACCACCGGATGGTCGGTTCTCGGCCTCACCTTCCTCTGCACTGCCTTTTATATCACTTGAACCAGGATCGCCTTCGCGTTCAGCTTGTTGTTCTTCTGTTGCATCGCCGCCTTCACCTTCTTGTGGCGGTTGATCACTGGCAGATTGTGCCATGGTGGCTTCAGGGCTGGTGCCCGGCGCACTATCACCGGTATCACTTTGTTCGTCATCTAAACTGGTACCACCTTGCTCGCCCTCTTCATTTTCCGTTTCGAGTTGATCTATTTCTTGCTCCTTTGGCTGAAGTGCGCCTGTGCCTTGCTGCTCATCGTTTTCAAGTGCCAGCAGTTTTTTCATGATCTCGGCGTTATGCGCGGCATCGGGCATGTCCGGTTCAATTGTCAGTGCATTGTTGTAAGCATCCAGTGCCAGTGCGTAGTAACCAAGCTTTACGTAGCTATTGCCAAGGTTGTATTGAGAGTCTGCATCATTGGCACGAACAAAGGCTTCAGCGGCGCGCCACCATTGTGAGGAGCGATATAACGCAACCCCTTTCCAGGCAGGGTCAGTAAATATTTCGGCTGAGCGCGCATGTTGCTTTTCTAAATACAGCCTGTGAGCGATTGCATTATCGTTTGCAGCTGCACCGCCAGACATAAGCAGCAAGCACAAACTTACAAAGGTGAGTCGCAGCGTCAAGCGGTGTATCACACAACCCCCCGACTAAAGCGCATTAGCATAAGGGGTATCAGTAACAACAGCAGCCAGTGAGATTGATTGCGCCAATACAAGGCGCGCATACCAGCGTTATGTAAGCTGGCTGAACGATCGTCAAGGTCGAGTTGCTCTAGTGGTACATCACCCATAGGCGTGGCATGCAATAGCTTGCCATTACCGGATTTGGCGAGCACTTTTGCGCTATCAATGTTGGCTGATGTTGCTGTGTTGTCAGTACGATTGCCGTAGAGAATGACATCCATCCGATGGCCTTGATCAGCAAGGTGGCGTGCTGCAGCTTCACTGGCATTACCGGTGCCGCCAGAATCGCTCATAACAAAAACACGGCTATGTACAAACCCACCTTCTTCAATTACTGAGGAGGCCAATGATAAAGCACGTGCAAGGTTGGAACCGTCCTGTTCAATGACACCATATTCCATTAAAGCAATATGCTCTCTTAACAAGGTTTTATCAAAGGCAGGAGGGACGGCGAGGAATGCATCGCCGGCAAAGATGATCAAAGCAACAGGCCGGGCTTTCGCTTGTGTGGCCAAGGTGTCCAGGCTGGCTCGCATGCCGGCGAGGCGAGAAGGTACGACATCATCGAGCGTCATGGAACGAGATACATCGGCAATCATGACCCAGCCATTGGTGTGCCTTAAGGAACTATCGTCGTTGGTTTTTAAGGCGGGTGCGCTCATCGCAAGAGCCACAAGGGCTGCCATGAGCAGTAGATCTGACCAGCGTTTGAGTTGTTGCGATGAAGCGCTTAAAAATTGCCACACTGATGGGTTCAAAACAGTTTGCCAATGTGAATACTTTTGTCTGGATGACAACCACCAAGCCAGCACAAGCAATGCGACACATAATAAAATCCAATAGGGAAAGAGTAGCGTCATCGGCGTGCTACCCATTGTGTTAATTCCCATAGCAGCAGTAACGCAAGTAACAACAGTAGAACGTATTGGCGCAAGTCTCGTTGCAAAATAATATCTGGTGCTAGCACCTCCGCCGTTTCGAGTTTGTCAATAACGTTATAAACCGAGTTTAATGCTTCACTGGTCTTGGCTCTAAAAAATTGCCCATTAGCAGCTTCTGCAATGGCTTTCAAAGTTGCTTCATCCAGATCGGCTGATGCATCCAGCTCATAGCCAGTGCCTTCACGATCACTACCCAGCGCAATGGCGTGGACACGAATACCATGATCGCGTGCCAGCTCGGCAGCAGCTTCTGGTTCAACAGTGCCAGAATTGTTAGTGCCGTCAGATAACAACACAATGGCTTTCTCTGAGGCTGGGTCATCCTTTAAAGTTTGAATTGCCAGGCCAAGCGCATCACCAATGGCAGTTGATTTACCTGCCATACCGATGCCCGCGCTATCGAGATTGCCGCGCACCGCCAGGGCATCAAAACTCAATGGTGAGGCAATAAAGGCTTCGGCTCCAAACAACACCAGGCCCAGTCGATCACCGCGTCGTTTTTCGATAAATTGTCCAGCGACTCTTTTGACAATAGTTAAGCGTGTCGCCTCGTTACCATCGAGCGTGAAGTCATCGCGCTCCATGCTGCCAGAGAGATCAATTGCCAGAGTAATTGCGCGGCCATTGGCAGGTTGTGCAATCGCCTGGCCGGGCAAGCTAGGTTGAGACAGCGCTATGAGTAATAGAATCCAGCATAGCCATGGCATTATTTTCTGCCACAACGAGACTGTTGTTTTATGCTCGCTGATGTCTTCCATCGCTGTTTGCAAGCGTGTGGGCAAGCGTATGGCGATTGAGCTGGCACTGGCCTCGGTTTTAAGTGCGCGTATAAAAAGGACCAGCAAGGGCAGCGGTAAAAAAATGAATATCCAAGGCCAGGAGAAACTAAGTTGCGACATAGCCAGCCCTACCTGACCTTGTAATGAGTGAGCAGCTTGTCTATATCATCACACAGCGATAATGTCTGTTCGTTTTCTATTTTTGCTGGTGCGTACAAGGCGTCCCCGAACACCGTGCCGGCCTCTTTTGTGAAGTAGTGCGTTGCAAAGTGCTCGTCTAGTTTTTCAAGCCATTGCTGGCCCTGTAAGCGATTAACCTTTGTACCTTCACGATGATAAACAAGCTGGCGTAATAAGGTGGCCAGTTGCAATAAGCGATTATCAGCTGGAGCCAGACGTATCTTACTGATCGTTTGTCGCGCCTCTTTTGCAATGGTGTGGCTGCGCTTTCTTCGCACTAGTATCAGACAAATTGCACACAATAAAACAATTGCTATTAAAATAAGTTGCCATGGCGCAATAGTCTCCGGCGCGGGAGGTTCATGAATATCTCGCAACTCTGCCAGCAAACTGGCCTTATCACTCATGCCAGCAACCCCAGGCGTGCAAGATCAAGTCTTAGCTTGTCATGGTTTATCTGGCTGGAAAATACCGGTAACTGTAATGATTGAAGTTTGGCTAACAGAGCCTCGTGCTGATCTTGCAAGGCTTCTTTTAAAGCAGCACTGGTGCGTTTTCCCAAAACCACGCTAGCGGTGGTGTTTTTTGTTTTAAAGTGATAATGGCCATCTGGCAGCCCATCTATTTCCAGTTTATCCTGTTGTAAAATCAGCGCAGTTTTGTGCGCAATGAGTAGCTTTGCTAAAGGCTGCTGCAATGTCTCCATTGGCGCATCCATTCCACTTAATAAAATGACACAGCCAGCATGTCGGCCGATGTTAGTGAGATGATCGATCAGTGATACCAACGGATCAGAAAGCGTAAGCGTTGTATCGCCGTTCGTGTTCGCATGGTTGTCCGATTTTTTTTCTGATTTTAATTTGTATTCTGCTGTGTGTGTGTCGTTAGGTGTTGTGGTTTGTGCTTCGGATGGTGCTTCAGGAGACAAGGCTTTGGCTGCTTTAAATTGCTTATGCAGCATCGCGCAAACTGCCAATGCACCTTTCTCTCCACCAGAGGGTTTCAGGCTTGCTGTATGTGTATCGGTTTGAACCACGAGCCCACAACGTCCACCGCTTTCACAAACATACCAGGCCAGGCTTGCACATAACTTACCTGCTGAGACAGCAAGTAATCTGTCGGAACCCGTAAACATTGGAGAAGTAAAATCAACCGCGAGTGTGACGATCTGTTCTTTTTCTTCTCTGTAGAGGCGCGTGTGCAGCTGGTTTTGTCGTGCGCTGACTTTCCAGTCGATATGCCGTGTATCGTCGCCTGGTGAGTAAAGACGTAAATCATCAAAGTCGAGTCCCTGACCGCGCTTGCGCCCCCTAAAAGGACCCATCCATTCTCCCAGGCCAGCCTTTGGCTGGTTTGATCCTGGAGGTTCACTTAATCGTGCGCGCAGCAAAGTATCAAGTGAGAGAGTCGTGCGATCATCGACTGACGGGCGCATCTTATTTACACTTTGGGGGTGGCCTGAACAATATTGTCGATCACGTTGCGAGACGTGATGCCTTCTGCTCTGGCCTGATAACTAAGCCCAATTCGACCACTTAACACATCGCTGGCAAGGTGCTCTACGTTTTCTGGTGTGACATAAGTTTGCTGATTCAACCATGCTTGAGCCTTAGACGCTTGCGCCAGGAAAATTGAACCACGCGGGCTTGCCGCTTGTGCAATATCGCTGGCTGCACTACCGCCTGCACCTTCACCACGTGTTGCCATAACGAGTCTAACTATATAGTCCTTCACCGCATCGCTCAAATGCATGCTCGAAACGGCCTGTTGCGCATTTTCAATGTCGTTGGTTGTAAGGGTTGCTGCTGAATCTGCTGGGGTCGCTTTTAGTTCATCCAGCACTGTATCGAGTATAAGCCTCTCGTTAAACGTATCGGGTAATTCTACATTGACAAAAAACATGAAGCGATCAAGCTGTGCTTCAGGCAGTGGATAAGTGCCTTCATGCTCAATCGGGTTTTGGGTTGCTGCAACCATAAAGGGTTCGGCAAGTGTACGGGTCACGCCACCAATTGTGATTTGTGCTTCGCCCATAGCTTCTAACAGTGCACTTTGTACTTTGGGTGGGGCACGATTGACTTCGTCCATTAATACAATGTTATTAAAAAGCGGTCCTTGCAAGAATGAGAAATCGCCGTTATGTTGTTGATACACGTCTGTACCGGTAATGTCGGCAGGCAGTAAGTCTGGTGTGGACTGTATACGAACAAAGCTTGTGTTTATCAGACTGGAAAAACGATTGATCGCGCGTGTTTTAGCAAGCCCGGGCGCACCCTCAATTAATAAGTGCCCTCGACAAAGTAGTGCAATAAATAAACGCTCGATTAAATGATCGTGCCCAATCAGTTGTGCAATAAGCGACTCGCGTGCGCTACGAAACGAGGACAGTACATCTGATGTTGTCACCTCATTGAGCTGAGTCATTGTTTTATTATGAGTGCTGGGAAGCGTTGTTTGTGCGATTCGTCATCGATGAATTCCGCCAGATCAATTGGCCTGCTGTATTCTTCTGGCGGGTTTTGCAACACGTTTAAATCTCCTTGCCACAGTTTACCTTCAATGCTGCCATCATCGGTGAGCATGAGTTTGTAGTACACACCATTCCACGCATCGATACCAAATTCTTTTGTTGGCTTGATGATGAAAAGCAGATTATATTCAAGGTCGGTCAAATCTTCTGCTGTGACTTCATTGTGTATTGGGTAAGGGTAAGGTAGATAACAAAACCAGTTTTTATCTCCGGTCAAGCATTTGAATGGCCTCATGGACAAGAACTGATCTTCGAATAGATCACTGTCGATATCCACGCTGATTTTCGTGCCATTGTCTGATTGCGGATCAAATTTAACGGTGCCAATAACCGACTCCTCATTGTTTAGATCCAGCAAGGCTATGCGTGCGGTTTCGGGGAACACAGAGGGTGTGGTGTCATCAAAAAAATTGACCGGTTGAGTTAAAACCACTGACATACCTTCTTCCTGCCAACCATCACTGCCTTCGGGGTACCAGAACACGTTTGTATATCCCCAATCGATGGCCCGCTTTGATGCATTCCAACTCTGCCAGCAATCCGCTGTACAGAAAAACACAATGCCTTTGTTTTTATCACCACTGGTCAGCCTCTCCAGGTTACGTGAAAAAAAATCAATTGCATCCGATTCCAGATGGCCGCGGCCAACCTCTGGAAGCCAGATTGCACCTGCAATGCTGTGCCGTTTTTCTGAAATAACCCAGTGACCGTCGAGCGGGTCCGGACCCAGGCCTCTGGGTGGGTAGACGTCAATTAAGACAATATCGCCTGATTTTTGAGCGTTGGTCACAAATTGGGTGTCAGCTACAGTGCCACCTGGGATAGATTCGGGTACCGGCGCACGGTAGCGTTCCATGCGAAACCCAGTTTCTGCATCAACCTGGAACTCCTCAGCATGCAGGGATAAGGGTACGAGCTGAGACAGTAGTAACAAGAATAAAGCTGCAAATCGCATTGTTAAGCCCTTGATTTCTGGTATCGAGCGGTGGTGCTGAAGCGAATACTGTAACCTCAGAGACAATAAACGTCTATTTGCATGTACGGAATGCAGATTATTAAATAAGCCTGTTTTGTGCGCCGGGTAATAAGAACCATAGCCCCATGGCGTAGCTTCTGATATAAATTGGTGTTATTCCATTTTTAGATCGCAATACAAGGTATTAAAGACCAATGCGTACAGTTAAGTTACTTTCCATAGCAATCCTGGCAGGCGCTTTTCAGCTTGGTGTGGTATCGATGGTGTTTGGCCATGGTGATGTGCAGCCACAAGCAGTTGATACTGAAGGCCTCGAGAAATTGCCAGAAGAGATTGCACCCGAAAACCCTTATAGATTGATGGGTGGTGAGCAATACACCCTAGCCATCGAAATTGGTGCTTCAGCGTATAATTCCAATTGTGCCCGCTGCCATGGTCTTGAGGCCATTTCGGGTGGTATCTCTCCAGATCTTCGCATGCTGGAGGAAGGTCAATTTGGTGACGAATGGTTTATGGAGCGAGTTCGAAAGGGTTACTCCCAGAATGGCACATACAAGATGCCTCCATTTCAGGAAATTTTAAGCCAGGAAGCCATGTGGGCAATACGCTCGTATACGGAAAATCAGCCGCTTTAAGATAACTTTCTTTTTTCTACTGTGGGCCTCGATAACTGATTTTTAAACAATCAATGTATCCAACTATTCTACGATCCTTTTTCGCTCTTCTGTGTGCACTTGCGCTTTGTGTGTCTGCACAAGCTCGGCCGCTGGATGAAGTTATAGACAGCGGCGAATTAACCGTTTTTGTCTATAGCGACTATGCCCCTTATTCCTGGGCTGATGGTGACGAGCACAAGGGTATAGATGTGGAGATTGCAAAAGCTTTTGGCAAGTCCTTGGGCGTTAAGATCAACATCCTTATGCGTGGTGCTGATGAAAACATTGATGATGACCTTCGCATTAATATCTGGAAGGGCGATTTGATACATCGGAAAGTGGCTGATGTCATGTTACATGTGCCAGTAGATAAGCTGGTCAATGCCAGAAACGATTTAGCCGTCATTACAGCGCCGTATTTTCAGGAGCAAATGGCGCTGGTCGTTGATAACGATGTACTGCCAACAGTAGAAACGTTTGGCCGTTTTCTTAATAACCCGATTGGTGTAGAGCTTGACACGGCAGGCGATTTTTTTCTGTCTTCTGCTTTTCGTGGGCAGCTTCATAATAGTGTGAGGCGTGGCAGAACCTTCGCTGACGCAACTGATCTATACGTTAACGGCGATGTTACCGCCTTGCTTGCTTCTAAAGCGCAGGCTGAATGGGTCGCAACTCAGGCAAAAGACAGGCAGTCGAGAATAGTGCAGCCGCCTATGCCCGGCATTGTTCGCAATGGCTGGCCAATTGGCATTGCCATCAAGCACGATAGCCGGGATTTGGGATATGCACTTGGCGATGTATTAACTGAAATGATCAACAACGGCGAAATGAAAGCGTTGTATATGAGCTACGGTGTCAAGTACCTCGAGCCAGATTTGTGACAGTATAAACTGCTCGTAGCTGTATCTCTTGCAACAGCTACAGCTAAATGATGGTAACTACGGTATAAAAATAGCTAAACTTTACATGGTAACTATAAGTTGTAGACGCAAATAAGCGACTTCCAGACATAATTGAAACGGGCCACTGATATGAACACAATGACAATCGTTGGTAAGACTTTTTCCAAGCGACTGATGCTACCGGTGATCACTTCAATTGTGTGCGTGCTGACAACAGGATTGATGTCTTTTGCACATGCCAGAGACCTGCCACCTGATCCCTACGAATCCGTGATGTGGGAAAACATGGCAGAGCGTTTTTTCCCCGGCGATAAAGTCATTTTTGACGAACGTGTCAAGGTGATTGCACCGCAATCTGCGGAAGATCAATTCCATGTACCTCTCACTATTGATGCCAGTGAGATCAGCGATGTTGTTGAGGTCGTCGCCGTTGCGGATTTAAACCCGATTCCCCATATACTCACCTTCCGGCCCAAAAAAGCGCATGCGTTTTTGGGCTTTCGTTTAAAGCTTCAACAGGCCACCGCTATACACGTCGGTGTGAGAACCAAAGATGATGTTTGGCATATTGGGGCTGCCTACATTGATGCGGCTGGAGGGGGCTGTACCGCGCCTGCTGCAGTGCATGGCACGGTCAACTGGATGTCAACTCTTGGCCAGACACGAGCCCTTGCTCGACGTGATGCCAATGGTGATGCACGCATGACACTGCGTATGCGGCACCCAATGGATACTGGACTGGCGTCGGGTATTCCCGCATTTTTTATGAACACCATAACGGTGCGAGATCAGAATCAAGAGGTTCTGGCCGAGCTTGAATTGTTCGAGCCCGTTAGTGAAAACCCGACTCTGACTATCAAGCCATTCGTATCCAAAAATGGCGGCCTGTTAGAAGTGGCTGCACGTGATAACGAAGGCCATGAATTTGGCTTTGGCTTAAGTGTTCCTGCCGGCATAGATCCTTAAGCAGCTGGCACTTACCATTTTAAATCTCTTCTAATTGATTGCAGAGAGTTGCTATGATGACGGCTGATGTTCAAAAGTCCAGACGCGCTTTTCTGCAATCGCTGGCTGTGGGCTGTGCCTGTTGTGCGTATGGGCCAGCGCATGCGCGTTTGCTTGACTACAAACTTGCAGCGAACGAAATCGCCAGTGACACCTGGACAGTATACGGTGCATCCGAGTACTTCAATTTTGATAATGGCGGCAATATTGTCAATGTGGCTTTTATCGAAGTGCCTGACGGTGTCGTTGTGGTCGATACTGGCCCATCGCGTCGTTATGGCGAAGCGTTACTGGCGCTCATTGAAAAAACCATCCCCGGCAAGCCGGTATTGCGTGTCTACAACACGCATCATCATCCCGATCACTGCTTTGGCAATCAAGTGTTCGAAAGCAATACATTGGCAAGCTCGCAAGGTGTAATTGATAACATCAAGCTGGAAGGTGATGGCTTTGCCGATAATCTTTATCGCCTGGTGGGTGATTGGATGCGAGGCACAGCGCCGGTTGCACCCGGCAAGGTGCTCGATGCCAAAACGGAAGTTGTTGGTGGCAGACAGTTTTCGCACTTCTACTTAAGCGGCCATACCAGTGCTGATTTAGTCATTCGAGATGATGAAACTGGTGTGCTGTTCAGTGGTGATCTGGCTTTTTTATATCGAGCGCCAACCACGCCGCACGCCGATATCGCCCAATGGCGGACCTCACTTGGGGTGCTGGCTAAAACCGATCGTGATCTTATCCTCCCTGGCCATGGTCTTATCGACCCTAAAGGTGAGTCGCTCGAGCAGACCGACGATTACCTTTCTTGGGTGGATGGCACTTTACGCGATGCTGTCTCACAGGGCCTGACCATGAATGAGGCAATGGCATTGCCGATCCCCAGACGTTTTGCAGGCTTGGGTGTTGTTCAGACCGAATATGTGCGCTCAGTCTCGCACCTGTATGCGCGATTGGAGGACAACCTCATGCCATTGATAGAAATTACCCGTTAAACACTGTTCAATTCCTCCCTGGTCGTTATCAGTATTTCTTTTTGGTGTACCTATGGTCAATATGGTTGTAGGATTAGCTGACATACACTCTTTGGGATGAGGTCGGCGACGGCCCGGCCTCGCCAAAAATAATGTCTTGACCTGGAGGAGTTAGTACATGTTAAAAAAATCGTTTTTATTAACAGCTGGATCAATTGCACTCAGTGCCGGATTGTTCAGCATCAGCGTATCAGCCGATGTCGGCATTGATGATATTGTTGCGGATCAAGCCAGTTCCGACGATATTGTCTCTTATGGTCTGGGGCCACGCGGTCAGCGTTTCAGCCCTCTGAGCACCATCAATAAATCAAACGTTAAAAACCTTTTTCCAGTCTGGTCTTTCTCTTTTGGTGGAGAAAAGCAGCGTGGTCAGGAATCACAGCCGCTGATAAAAGACGGCGTCATGTACGTGACAGGTTCTTACAGCCGCATGTGGGCGATAGATATCGCCACCGGTGAAGAACTTTGGCAATACGATGCGCGTTTGCCAGAAGGTATTCTCCCCTGCTGCGACGTTGTAAACCGTGGTGCTGCAATCCTTGGTGACAAAGTATTCTTCGGCACGCTCGATGCCAAAATTGTTGCGCTTGATGCAAAGACCGGTAATGTGGTTTGGCGTAAGACAATCGGTGATTTCGAAGCTGGCTACTCCTACACCGCTGCACCATTGATTGTTCCGACAGAAGCGCACGGACCGCTGATCCTCACAGGTAATTCTGGTGGCGAATTTGGCATTGTTGGTGAAGTGCAGGCGCGTAGCCCTGAAACTGGTGATATCGTTTGGACTCGCCCTGTTATCGAAGGTCATATGGGTACGCTAAACGGCGAAGAATCTACCATGACTGGCGCCAAGAACGAATCCTGGCCGGGTGATATGTGGCAAAACGGCGGTGGTGCTCCATGGCTTGGTGGTACTTACGATCCTGACACCAAGCTTGCGTTCTTTGGTACAGGTAACCCCGCTCCATGGAACTCTTACTTGCGTCCAGGCGATAACAAGTGGACTTCAGCACGTGTCGCGATCGATCCTGAAAACGGTGAAATTGTCTGGGGTTTTCAGACTACTCCGCACGATGGCTGGGACTACGATGGTGTAAACGAATTTGTTTCGTTTGATATGGAAAAAGATGGCGAAACCATCAAAGCGGGTGCTACAGCTGATCGAAATGGTTTCTTCTATGTTCTCGATAGAACCAATGGCGAATTTGTATCCGCCGCTCCGTTTGTACAAAACATCTCATGGGCCAAAGGCATAGATGAAACAGGTCGTCCAATTTTTGATGATGCCAATCGTCCAGGCGACCCAGTAGAGTCTGCTGATGGCAAGAAGGGTAAGTCAATCTTTGCAGTACCAAGCTTCCTTGGTGGCAAAAACTGGATGCCCATGGCTTATTCACAGCAAACAGAAATGTTTTATATTCCATCAAACGAATGGGGTATGGATCTGTGGAACGAGCCGGTTACCTATAAAAAAGGCGCAGCCTACTTGGGTGCAGGTTTTACCATCAAGCCGATTTTTGATGACTACATCGGTTCTCTAAAAGCGATGGATCCTGCTACTGGTGAGATTCGCTGGGAATACAAGAATAAAGCACCTCTATGGGGTGGTGTTCTGACAACCGGTGGTGGCCTTGTTTTCACGGGTACACCAGAAGGCTTTCTCAAAGCGTTTGATGCTGAAACTGGTGAAGAGCTCTGGAAGTTCCAAACAGGTACCGGTATCGTATCCTCCCCGATTACCTGGGAGCAGGATGGCGAGCAATGGGTGGCGATCGTAACTGGCTGGGGTGGTGCAGTACCACTCTGGGGTGGAGAGGTAGCTAAAGTAGTCAGTTACCTTAATCAGGGCGGTTCTGTCTGGGCATTTAAGGTGCCTGAGCAGTTGGCCAACCGATAGTCGAAAAAGGCCATCGCATCGTCGAATGCTTTGCTGATGGCTTCAAATATCTCTCATGGGCGTTATCGTTAGCTGTCAATAACGAGATAATACCCTCGCAGCTAAAAAGGCTGGCCATTCGCAGAATGGCCGGCCTTTTTTTTTCTACGGCATTGGTGTACAAAGAACTCAGTGCCAATGTTCGATTAATATGTACGTTATGCGGGTTTTGGTGCTTGAATCCAGTACTGCTGTAGTTGTAAAAGAGTAAAACCATGATGTCAGCCATTTCCAATGTTCTTGTTGTAGATGACCATCCCATGTTCAGGGCAGCGCTCAGTACCGCTGTTAAACTCGCTCATCCTGCATCAAACTGTACCGAGTCGGCTTCAATAGACGAGGCAATCCAGTTACTTGGGGAAGCAGTCACTTTTGATATTGCCCTTGTTGATTTAAAGATCCCAGGCGTCAGTGGGTTTGATGGTCTTTTACGGATACGCTCGCTCTATCCTCGTCTGCCTGTATTGGTTGTTTCAGGGCTTGATTGCAAAAGAATTGTTGACGAGTCGATTATGCTTGGGGCGGCCGGTTTTCTGCCTAAATCCCTTGATCAGGGTGAGCTCGTATCCGCTATGGATGTAGTGATGCAGGGTGATGTTTTCCTGCCTGATAAATATCGCGCTGAGAACTTAAGCGATAACACATCAGGTCATGAAGAAAATGCAGAGCTGGGCATGGCTGAGCGTGTTGCCAGCCTGACACCGCAGCAGCTGCGAGTGTTAACCATGTTACAAGAGGGTTTGTTGAATAAACAAATTGCCTATGAGCTCGGTGTTGGTAGTAGCACCATTAAAAAACATGTATCTGAAATACTGCGTAAGCTAAAAGTGAACAGCCGCACGCAGGCTGTCATTGAAGTGTCCAAGATTGATCAGCAAACTGTTTTT
>CALHRQ010000131.1 GCA_938038175.1 uncultured Granulosicoccaceae bacterium
TTATGGCCGATGTCATACCGGCACTCATTGCCATACTTAAAAATGCACCATTTATACCGTTTCGCTCTGGCAGGCCAAAGCTGATATTGGACGCACCGCAGGTGGTGTTGCAACCCAGCTCTTTGCGAATTCGGCCGAGAATATCGAACACCTGTCTGCCCGCGTATCGCATCGCACCGATTGGCATGACCAATGGGTCGATAACGATATCTGATGCGGGGATACCGTAATCAGCCGCACGTTCAACGATTTTTTTGGCCACGTCGAAACGCACGTTGGGGTCTTCAGAAATGCCGGTTTCATCGTTAGAAATTGCAACAACGGCGGCACCGTGTTTTGCAACCAATGGCAATACGCGCTCAAGGTTTTCATCTTCGCCTGTGACTGAATTAACCAGGGCTTTGCCTTGATAGACGGCAAGGCCTGCTTCCAGGGCTTCGATGATTGAGGAGTCGATTGAGATTGGTGTGTCAGTAATTGATTGAACCAGCTGAATGGCTTTGGCAAGCAAAGCAGGCTCATCGGCCAAGGGAATGCCTGCGTTGACATCCAGCATCTGTGCACCTGCTGCAACCTGTGCCAGTGCATCAGCTTCCACGCGTGAAAAGTCACCGGCTTTCATTTCTTCTGCCAGTATTTTTCGGCCTGTTGGATTAATGCGTTCACCAATGATGGTGAACGCCCTGTCATCACCAATGATGTGTTCGCGTGTGGCTGAGCTAACAACGGTGTCAGTCATCGTATTTGTCCATTTGAGATTGAATGTTGGCATCTCCTTCATAAAGTTTTGGATGCCATGGGGTCCTGCCTTCAAGAACGCCGGAGCGTTCAACTATATCGGGTACATTATGCTCTTGTCGGTAGGCCATTATGTGCACTCCACTCACGCCTTCTATTTCACGCAACTGTTGAATCATATCAACACACAGTTGTACGCCTTCCGATTTCTGATCGTCAGCGCCATTTAACCGTGCGATAACATCATCCGGTATATGAACGCCAGGTACATTGTTGCGCATCCAAGTGGCAGTGCGTGCCGAGGCCAGTGGCCCTACGCCAACCAGAATATGCACCTGCTCGGTTAAGCCCAAATCGCGAACCTCTTGCATATAAGTTTTAAAACGATCGATATCGTAACAGTATTGAGTTTGTATAAACTGTGCACCAGCAGCGACTTTTTTAGCTAATCTTTTAGGGCGCCAATCGAACGGTGCTACAAATGGGTTAGCAGCTGCACCCAAAAATACACGTGGTGGGTCATCGAGTTTGCGTCCACTTTGAAACGTCTGTTCGTCACGCATGGTGCGAGCAATGTTTAACAGCGACATGCAATCAAGATCAAACACAGGTTTGGCTTCCGGATGATCGCCTGTTTGCACACCATCACCTGATAAACACAGCATATTGCACACACCCATTGCAGCACCGCCAAGAATGTCGCCCTGTATCGCAATACGGTTTTTATCTCTGCAGGAAATTTGCTGGATGAGTGCGTAGCCAAGTCTTGTGAGCAGAGCGCAAACCGCAAGGCTGCCCATATGGCAATGTGCGCCACTGCCATCGGTTGCATTGATCGCATCCACATATCCGTCAAACAGGGCGGCGCGCTCGTAAACAGCATTGGGGTCGGCAGAGTCGGGTGGTGCTAACTCACTGGTCACCGCAAAATGTCCGTCTCTCAGTATGCGTTCGAGTCTGCCGGGTGACGAGTGGCCTTCACGAATGGGCAGGGGATATCCTGGTACTGGTTCGTCGACATATTTCATGATGGTGCTTCTTCGGATTGCACATTAGTTTGTTTTTCTGTGCGTATGCGTCTAACTTCTCGAAGCCACGAAGAGCTGCCTTTAAGGCGGTAATCGACAGCAAACTGCACTACATGGAATTCCCCGCTGTCCCGCATTTTTTGTGCGCCCGACCAGCCTTCAACCCAGACACAACGCATATCAGGCTTAACTTCGCAAAAGCCATCTTCACGTACACCACCACAGGGGCCGTTGCGGATGGTCTTTGGGCAATTCATTGGGCAGGACATACCGGTTTTACCCAGAGCGCACTGACCGCACATCTGGCAATCAAATAAGACGCCCTTGATGTTTTTTTCGATAAATGCGACTGGTTTTTCTAGCCGGTCCATCCCGATACGTTCCAGCACCGGGGCCATCATCACTAAGGTTTTTTCAAGTGCTGAGTAACAACTTTCCATGAGTCGAGCCTGTTTGACTGACCATAATCTGACTTTGTACATAAGATGTTACCTGCACCATGTGATACCTGTGGCGGCGTGCTTCAGGTCGGCTTTGCGTTTTCTGCAATACCTTTGGCCTTTACAACAGCTTCTAAATACTCTTCGCTGTATTGTGATTCAAGTTCCGCTGCGGCCTTGTTTGCCTCTGCCTGCAGGTCATCACTACAGGGTTCGCGAATGCGTTTCCAGTCTTCCATATAAGCGTCACTGGTTCCTTTGCCGGCTCGCATGGCTGCCCGATCAATGCCTTGTTGAAAACGATCCGGTAAAGCCACTTTCGCTGTTTTACGGCCAGCTTTTGCCGTCACCTGAGACGGTATATCGCGCCAGAAGATTTTAATGAGTTCGGCCATGTTGAATTTCCTGAATTGCGGTAACGGGTGATCAGTGCGCGACTATTTTGATGCCACGCAGTGATTGTTCGAAAGGTTGTAACCCGGTGTTATGTACTGTGAGAGGTAACTGAAGCGATTCTGCGGCCGCTTGTGCATCTTTTAAGCGCGCATCATTGTGCGTTTGTGCAAGGTAAACCATTTTTGTGTAGTTACCAAAATACATGTCACGTAGTTCGGGGTGTTTTTTGATACCCAGGTCCTCGAGTATCAGCCGATCAAAATGCCAGGCAAGATAATCGGTGAGATAAAAAGTGCCTATTTCATCGTGTGCAAGCTGTTTAAATACATCATCACCTGAATAAAACGAATAACAATGGTCACCCGGCAAACGTTCTACATCATATTTTTCGAGCATGCGATCGAGCTTGCCACCGGTGCCGCAGTCACCATAAGCGACAATGATGTTGTCAAACTGCTCTTGGTTTTCAATGATTTTTTGCTCAACACCCGGTGTGATTTTATCTGGGGTGTTGTGCCAGTGCGCAGGCAGGCACTGGACTTCGATTTGTGACCAACGATTGGCGTCCAACACTTCAACAAGTTCGTGTGCCAATGCACCACAGGCAATCACCAGCGTTTGCTTTACCTCTGCATTAACAGCAGGCGTATTCACAGCTGACTATAAGTTGAAAAGCGAGTGTTAACTCGCTTTTCTCCGTTCGGCTATCAGCTCTTTTGCTGTCTCTACTGCTACAGCTGCGTCTCGGCAGTAAGCATCAGCGCCAACGGCCTCACCAAATTCTTCATTTAATGGTGCGCCACCAACCAGCACGATAAAGTCATCACGCAAGCCTTGTTCTTTTAGAGTATCGATGACCACCTTCATGTAAGGCATGGTCGTTGTCAGAAGTGCAGACATGCCCAGAATTTCTGGTTTGTGTTCTTCCAGTGCAGCAATGTAATCTTCTACTGGATTGTTGATGCCCAAATCGATGACTTCGAACCCCGCACCTTCGAGCATCATGCCAACAAGGTTTTTACCAATATCATGTATATCGCCTTTGACCGTACCGATGACGACTTTGCCGATAGGCGGAGCGCCTGTTTCTGCAAGTAATGGGCGCAATATCGACATGCCGCCTTTCATGGCATTGGCTGCCATCAGCACTTCAGGTACAAACAGAATCCCGTCTCGGAAATCGATACCAACGATGCGCATACCTTCAACCAACGCATCGTTTAAAACACGGTCAGCTGACCACTTGCGTTCAAGCAGAATATTAGTGCCTTCTTCGATTTCTTCTTTGAGCCCGTTGTAGAGATCGTCGTGCATTTGCTCCACGAGCTCTTCGTCGTTTAATTCGGAGAGAATAATCTCTTCTTCGTCATCAAAATTGTCTTCTTCTGACATAACTGCGATCTCTTGCCTTACAAATATTGTCTGACCACGGCGTGGGCTGCGAACAGACTCCTGATTAGTTTGGGAATATTATCGGCTGATGGTGCTGCCGGATACGCCTCATGTGATGCGTGTACGACCTGTCTGCCGTCAAACGCGACATACACAAACTTATATGAGAATCAATAGCTTGTTTGTGTCCATTATTCAAATGAGTTGTGTCTGGCCACAGACCATATACTGCCTGGAAGGTTTCTGCACTACCTTCTTCACCATGCTGTTACACGGCGCACACACCGTGCCAGTATCAGCTGCCTTTGAATTCAGGCTTTCGCTTGTTCATAAAGGCTGTGACCCCCTCGTTATAGTCAGCCGTGTTACTCGCGGCTTGCTGGAAATCACGCTCCATGTCGAGTTGATCTTCCAGGGTGTTGGTGGAGCTCATTTGCAGCAGCTTTTTTGTATAACCAAGGCCTACAGTGGCTTGATTGGCAAGCTGATGCGCCAGCTGGTTGGTTTGTTTCTCGAGTGCATCATCATCGACAGATTGCCAGATCATGCCCCACTGAACAGCTTGCTCGGCCGAGACTGGCTCGCCAGTCATGCACAGGGCAGTGGCCCGTGGCAGGCCTATGAGCCTTGGCAGTGACCAGGTACCGCCGCCATCAGGGACAAGGCCAACATGCGCAAACGATTGAATAAATTTTGCAGATTTTGCAGCCAACACGATATCGCAAGCCAAGGCAAAGTTGGCCCCAACACCTGCAGCAACGCCATTGACGCTTGCTATTACCGGGATGGGCAGGTTTTTAATGGTTTTTATCAGTGGCGTGTAATCACGCTCCAAAACGGTGCCCAAGTCGTTGCCTTCCAGGTCCTGTAAGTCTTGTCCTGCGCAAAAACCACGACCAGATCCTGATATCACCAGAGCACGACAGCTGCTGGAGGTTTGTACCAATGCCAGAGCGTCACGTAATTCGACGTGCATGGCAGCAGTAAAACTATTGAGCTTATCGGGCCGATTGAGCGTGATCCAGCCAACTCCGGCTTCTTCTGTATACGATATATCTGTTGTCATCGCTGTACGCCGCCGGGTTTTACTGAGCGAAACAGGCTTGCCACCAGCACCAGTAAAAATGCGCCCAGCAAGGCGCGAAGCAGGTAATCAGGCGTTGATACATCGACCACAGCAGTTCGTCCAATCAGAACTGGAAAAAAGGCCCCTAGAGAGGCACCAACAACCCCAAGCAAAATGTTGATGATAAAAACGCCTCGGCTACCACGCAGGATAACTGCTGCTATACCGCCAAAAACGACGCCAATAAGCAACATGAGAATCAGATTTGCAGTGGGCAATGGGCTCTCCTTCTAGAGTTTTTAGAACTTTCCGGTTTACGCAGTCTTACGCTGGGCACCACGATACCATTGCCCTGTCAGACTGTCTTGTTGATTAGTTGTCATTTATAAGAACACAGCATCGGGACCGAACAACGCGATATCATCAGCACGGTTTGACTGACGGTATTTATAAGGCTTTTGCCCTTCACTATTTTATTGGAACGAGTAACTGTGTCAAAAATTTGCAATGCGCACAGCACAATCAGCTAACCCGCTTAGAGGCATAGTGCTGCTATTACTGGCCACGGTATTGTTTGCAGGCCAGGATGCGATTACCAAGCAGCTGACCAATACAGTGTCGGTGACGCAAATCATGCTGGTTCGGTATATATCGTTTACCGTGTTTGCCTGTGTGTATGCAGCATCTCGTATGAAACTCTTGCAGGCAGCAAAGTCGGGTGTGACAGGTTTACAGCTTGGCCGCTGCCTTATTATGTGCACTGAAATAGGGTTGTTTGCCTATGCTGTGCGCTCGCTTGGCATTGCAGAGATACACACAATATTCTCTTGTTTTCCGTTGATTATAACGGCCTTGTCAGTGCCTTTGTTGGGCGAGTCAGTTGGCTGGCGGCGCTGGCTGGCTGTTTTTACTGGCTTTGTCGGAACAATTATCATACTGCAGCCAGGCGTCGGCGTACTCAACCCAGCTGCCTTGCTGGCGCTTCTATGTGCGTTTTTGTATTCGGTTTACAATATATTGACACGATTGGTATCTCGCACAGATTGCTTTGAAACATCCTTGCTGTATTTTGGTGTGGTTGGCTTGATCGCGTCTTCTATTGCAGTGATAGGTCGTTGGCAGCAACCCGATACCCAAACAGCTTTGCTTCTATTGGCTGTATGCGTAACCTCCGTTAGTGCACATATGTTTCTGATTAAATCGCTGGAATTGGCTGCTGCTGTGGTGCTGCAACCCTTCAACTATTTTATTCTGGTTTGGGCCGTGCTGATCGGGTACGTGTTTTTTGGTGAAACGCTGGCGGTGCACGAAATTGTGGGTGTGTTTATTGTAGTGGCCAGCGGTTTGTATATTGGCCTGCGCGAGTATGTCCTCGCGCGGCGTGGGTAGGCTTAGCCAGCCGCTAACGGTCGATCTGAGCGCAACAATTTATGCACCTCATTAACGCCTAAAGACAGCATCGCAAAATCAACGGAAGAGCTTGCCTTCATATCAACGATCAGGTCGCTGTATTTGCTCACAGCGGCATTGTTCGCTTTTGACCAGCGCTCGACCATATCTATTGATGAAAGTGAATCACCAGCCGAGCTGATCACCTCTGCAACCAGATGGCGCTGTTGATAATGTAAGTCGCTGCGCAGTTCTGATTTAGACAGTGTATGCCAATGGCTTCGCACTTGTAGTTCGCCAATTTGTTCGCGCAGCCATTGCAATTCCAGATGGTTACCCAACTCAAAATAGACTTTTGCCGCTGTGCTGATATCCGAATTAACCGACTCGGCAATTTCGACTATATCCAGTGAAGAGGACAAGGGTACAACCTGAGACACCGCCATGGCGGTGGCTTCTGGTACGCCTGCATTGACAAAAAACGCTACACGCTGATCCAGGGTTTCGCGATTGATATCTGCCAGGCAATCCGGCATGGCCGCTATTAATGCCGATATACCAGGTTCAAACAAGGCTGTTTGTTGGTCGATGCTTTGAGTACCTCGACGTGAGCGTAAAACCCAATGCGTAGCGCGTTCAACCAGCCCCTTGACCAGAATTTGCATCTGGTTCTGGATTGCAGCTGAAACTCGGTTGTCCAGATCTTCTATTGAGGCCCAAAGCTCTGGTAGTTGAAAAATAGCGCGTACGGCGACAAAGGCGGCTGCAATGTCCTTAACATTTGTACCCAATTCCTGTTGTATGCGAAAAACAAAAGTGGGCCCAAGCCGGTTGACCAGTTCGTTGGTGACAATGGTTGTTACAATCTCGCGTCGCAGTCGATGCGTTGCTATTCGATCCATAAAGTCAACACGCAGATCAGTTGGGAAGTAATCTCTCAACATCTTCTGCAGTGCAGGCTCATCAGCAAAATCTGTTGCCAGCAAATCGTCATACATGACCATTTTGCTGTACGAGACCAGAACGGCAATTTCTGGTTTGCTTAAGCCTTCATTGGCTGCCAGGAGATCAGCAACCTGTTCGTTGTCGGGTAAGAATTCGATACTTCGATCGAGCTTGCCGATCGACTCAAGATGTAACATGAAACGCTGTGATTCATCCAATGATGCACTGCGAGTTTCGAAACATTGGTTAATACATTGGGTTTGAAGATAGTTGTCCCTTAGAACAAGCTCGCCTACTTCGTCTGTCATGCTGGCAAGCAGATTATCCCGCTGCTTTAAAGTCATATCATCGTTGCTGACTATTGAGTTGAGCAGGATTTTGATATTAACTTCGTGATCCGAACAATCAACACCAGCGGAGTTGTCAATAGCATCGGTGTACATCATTCCACCAGCGCGAGAATATTCAATTCTGGCTCTTTGTGTGCAGCCAAGGTTGCCACCTTCGCCCACCACGCGGCAACGAAGCTCGTTGGCATTGACTCGTACTGCATCGTTCGCTCTGTCGGCAGCATCAGCGTGCGATTCGCTACTGGCTTTAACATAAGTGCCAATTCCGCCATTCCAAAGAAGATCTACAGGTGCTTTTAATATGTGGTTTATCAGTTGGTTTGGTGTAAACGTATCAATTTCGACCCCCAATGCTTTTTGCGCTTCAACTGAGAGCACGATTTTTTTATCGCTGCGTAAATAGATACCTCCGCCTTTCGAGATCAACTGCTGGTTGTAATCTTCCCAGCTGGAGCGAGGCAGGGCAAACAGGCGCTTACGTTCTTCAAAAGTGGCAGTCGCATCCGGGCTAGGGTCAATGAAAATGTGCATGTGGTTAAACGCTGCAAGCAGTTGTATGTGTGGTGATAGCAGCATGCCGTTGCCGAAAACATCGCCTGCCATGTCACCGATACCTGCAACCGTAAAGTTTTCTGTTTGTGTGTCATGGCCTAATTCGCGGAAATGGCGTTTTACTGATTCCCACGCACCTCGCGCGGTAATCCCCATCTTTTTATGATCGTAGCCAACCGAGCCACCAGATGCGAATGCATCGCCAAGCCAAAAATCATATTGTTTAGAGACTTCATTGGCAAAGTCTGAAAATGTTGCCGTGCCTTTATCAGCTGCAACCACAAGGTAAGGGTCATCGCTATCGTAACGTACAACGTTTGAGGCCGGGACAACAGCATCTGCTACGATGTTGTCTGTTAGATCAAGTAGGCCGCGCAAGAAGTTCTGATAACAGCCAACAACTTGCTCCATCATTTTTTCACGCTCTTCTGATAAGGTCATTTTTACGTAAAAACCACCTTTGGAGCCAACAGGTACAATGACGGCATTTTTAACCATCTGTGCTTTCATTAACCCAAGCACTTCGGTTCGGAAATCTTCACGTCGATCAGACCAGCGTAAACCACCGCGAGCCACTTTACCTCCACGTAAATGAATACCTTCAAACTGTGCCGAATAAACAAAAATTTCTGCCATGGGTCTTGGCAATGGTAAGTCTGCGATAAGCGCGCAATTAAATTTAAATGATAGATAAGGTCTTGGGTTGTTGTTGCTGTCAATGCAATAGGCGTTGGTGCGCACAGTTGCTTTGATCAGGTTTAAGTAGGCTCGCAAAATGCGGTCTTCGTCAAGGCTTGCAACCTCATCGAGTGCTTCGAGAATCAGTTTTTCTATTGCTATCTGCCCATCGCGCTCATGACGAGCGGTATCGAAACGAGACTCGAAAAACTCAACGATTAAACTGCTGATATCACTGTTAGCGACCAGGCTATCGATCATGTAGGCCTGAGAGAACGGCACACCAATTTGCAGCAGGTACTTGCAGTAACTACGTAGAATAACCACTTGCTGATGTGTTAATCCGGCTTCGAGTATCAGTCGATTGAAACCATCATTTTCAACATCTCCATTCCAGATGTGGGTAAATGCACTTTGGATGTACTGCGCTGATGTTTTTGAATCCAGTTTGCTACTGCCAATCTGCTCAACGGTAAATTCGTGCATCCAGATTGCGGCTTCACCTGCGCGCTTGATTTCAAATGGGTGTTCTGATTCCACCCGCAAACCCATATTTTCAATAACCGGTATTACATCGGATAAAGACACAGGCTGGTTATATGAGAATAATTTGAAGTTAATGGTGCCCGAGTCGGCTACGATGTGTCGATAAAAACTCATTACGGGCGCTTGTTTGTCTTGCCTTGCTTCGATAAAAGTGATGTCTGATACTGCTATACGTGCCGAGTAATCTTCGCGATAGTTGGCAGGAAACGCATTTGAATAGCGAGCATAAAGAGCAAGGGCATCATGCTCTGCGTGCTTGGTTCGAAGTGTTTCAAGTAAGCGATCATTCCATGTAATTGCTGCCAGCGTAATGCGTTGTTCTATACCGTGCCAATCTATTTTACGTGTTAAGGGTGGGTTTCTTTGTACTGCAAAATGCAGCCGTGCCAATGCGGTTTCGGACGAGAACTGCATATGAAACTCGATGGATTTTCCGTCCATCATGTCCATCAATGTCGATTCAATATCAAGCCTGAGTTCACGGCTGTAGGTTTCGCGCGGAATAAAGACGAGGCAGTTATAAAAACGGCCCATCAAATCATTGGAATGAAACAATCGAATTTGGTTGCGTTCATGCAACGCGACAATACCCTGCGCCATTTGTAGAAGGGCAGGTGCGGTGCTTTGCAGTAACATATCTTTGGGAAAGCCGCGCAACACATTAGCGAGCGCTTTGCCGTCATGCGATTCTGGTGCTGTGTTGGACGCATCAATTGCATTTTCAACCCTTTCACGCAGCAGCGGAATAGTGTCGGTGGTCTCGGCTTGCAAACCAGATGCAAAAAGCCCCAGAACACAGTCCAAACCAATGACCTTTTGTTTTTTGTCGCGCTTTACCAACAAGATTAAGTCTGGATAATCGCTTCGCATGACAGGTGATCGCGAAGAGGCTTTGCAGATCACAATGTTATTGCCTATGCCGTCAATAGCTTCAACTGTATTGTTAGGAATGAGCTCTTCTATATCGACGAAGTAATCAGAGGCTTTGGTGGAAAGTAAGCCAAGTCCATTTTTGCTGATGAGCGTACCCGCATTATTGTCCTTACCAATTTCTATTTCCGCCAAGCCAAGACAGGAAAAGTCTTTTTCGGCCAACCAGGCCACAAATGCCGATTGTTCGTTAGTCACATGTTGATCGCCAAGTGCACGTAAGCGGGTTGTCATGGTGCTGGCATCTTCTCGTAGCAGATGCAGGATATTCAAAGTGCGTTCCACCAAAGCGTGTATCAGTGTCAGTTCGTTTTCATCAACGCCATCAATTTCGATGTGTATCAGGGATTCGGTTAATGAATTTTGTTTGCCGGCGCTTGTTGACTTAGTTTCGCTCGCCACCTTGTGGCTTGGGTTTTCAATTGATCGGCATTGATTATTCTCGTCTCGAGTAATGCCCAGGAGCGGGTGCAACACAAGGTGTATGGCTTTGCCATGCTCAAGCAGCGCACTGCGCAGGCTTGCCACAAGGTGTGGTTGATCCTCGGTCACGATTTGCACAATGGTGTGTGGCGACTGCCAGCCATCGTGTTCGATAACAGGATTTGAAACCTGAATGTTGGTTTTTGCAGGTAAACGGAACTGTGCCAGACGCCAGTGTGCAAGAGAGAGCCCGTTCAGGTCCTCAGCGTTGGTGCCGGCTAAATCTGTCGCTGGCAGGCCACTAAGGTAGAGAGGTAGAAATTGCTGAAAAGACTGGTTTTGTTCAGTTGTCAGGCCACGCGGGGTGGCCTGCAAAATGGTGTCGATAAGCGCATCAGCGGACTGCTGCTGTTGTGCTGTTGAAGCGGGCTCTTGATGGGGCATAGTGCCTGGTGCTGGTTGTAGATGAGATTAAGATCATGAGCCAGCACTTTTTCGGCCAAGTCCAGAACGCCAGAAGCTAATAAACGCAAAATGTGACGTTGCATTTCGGTATGTCGTAATCAGCTGGCGTAGCTCTTGCCGATCGCCTGTAATTTGGCGCTTGGGAGGCGTGCGCCAAATTGTGTAATCAGCTCGGTGGCGGCAGCTCCTGCCAGCTCTCCACATTGTGTAAATGGCATGCCCTGAGTCAG
>CALHRQ010000132.1 GCA_938038175.1 uncultured Granulosicoccaceae bacterium
TTGAACAGCAGGTGAACCCTGTTGCTCCATAACATTCTTCTCAATTCTGTCCTGCTCTAATAGCTGTGCCCAGCCAATCCAAACTGTACCAACCGGTTTAGCAACAGTGCCACCGCCAGGACCAGCGACACCACTAACGGCCACCGCTATTTGTGCCTTTGATAAGCGTAGCGCACCCAAAGCCATTGCGGAAACAACCACATCACTGACAGCACCATGTTTTGCAATTTTTTGTTCTTCCACACCCAGTAAATCTATCTTGGCTTCGTTAGCATAAGTGACTACACCATAACCAAACCAGGATGAACTACCGCTTACGTCAGTTAACGCTGCCGCTATAAGCCCCCCCGTACAGGATTCAGCCGCAGCCATGTGCCACTGGCGTTTCAGCAAAGCAGCACCAAGCTCACTCGCGAGCTGTTTAGCATCTGCCTTGCTTGATTTATCATCACTCATTGGCCACTCCTGCCACCACTTTAGTCAGCACTTTATTACAAACATTTTTACGTACACAGTTTACCAACACTGTCAGCCATAGAGTCTGCACATTGGTTACACTAGACACTATGGCAAGCGGCACTCAAACACCGATGATGCAGCAGTATCTCGGTATAAAAGCAAAACACCCGGATACCCTGCTTTTTTATCGTATGGGTGATTTTTACGAACTATTTTTCGACGATGCGAAAAACGCGGCCGCACTTCTGGACATTACACTGACCGCAAGAGGTAAAAGCAGTGGCGAGCCTATCCCAATGGCGGGTATACCCTACCATGCAGCGGATAACTATTTAAGCCGCTTGGTTCGACGAGGCCACTCTGTTGCAATTTGTGAACAAACCGGTGATGTTACAGGCAAAGGCCCGGTTAAACGCGAAGTCGTGCGTATTGTTACACCTGGTACGCTTACTGAAGACGCGCTACTACCTTCAAGTGAAGTCGCTTTACTAGTTGCGATCAGTGAACAAGGCAAGGGCTATGGGCTAGCAGCACTCGATGTTGCGAGTGGTGACTTTAGCGCTCAAGAAGTGGAAACACAGGGCGCACTGCGCGCTGAGATTGCCAGACTCGCACCAGCTGAATTGCTGCTGTCTGAAGACAGTCAGCTAGCGAGCGTTTTCGGGGATATACCGGTGACAACCAGACCACCGTGGCGTTTTGATGAACACACTGGCCGCAGTTTATTGCTTGAACACTTTGGTACCCGCCATCTAAAAGCTTTTGGTTGTGACACGATGCCTTTGGCGGTTTCAGCGGCAGCTGTTGCGCTGGGCTACGCCAGAGAAACTCACGCAAACGGACTCGCTCAAGTCAGCAGTCTGCGTGTGGAACATGCCTTCAGCACCATCGTACTGGATTATGGCACTCGCAAGCATCTGGAAATCACTGAAAGTGTTTCTGGCCAGCAAAAACACACACTCTTTGCTGTAATCAATAAAACCTGTAATCCAATGGGTTCAAGATTATTACGCACCTGGCTACAAAGACCATCAAGACAGGTAGATGAGCTGTTAAGACGTCAGGATGCCATTCATGCTTTACTGGACAATGAGGCCTTTAAGCAAACTCAACAACAGCTTAAACATGTGCATGATATCGAACGTATCATTACACGCATACATCTTGGTAGCGTCCAACCAAAAGAACTCGACAGGCTGCGTGCCAGCCTGTCATTGCTACCTGAACTGCATACCTGCATTGCAAAGCTTAAAAGTAACATGCTTGAAGATGCTGCGAAGGCAATTGCACATTTACCATCAGCCCATAAGCTACTCACCGCAGCGATAAAAGAGAACCCGCCAGCACTGACTCGCGATGGCGACTTTATCGCTGAAGGTTATGATGCCGAACTCGATGAACTCAACCAGCTAAGTAACAATGCCACTGATTTTTTGGAAGCATTGGAAAAACGCGAGCGCGAATCAACTGGAATTAGTTCTTTAAAAGTCGGCTACAACCGTGTGCATGGGTTTTATATTGAAACCAACCGACAACAAGACCCACCAGCGCATTACATTCGAAGGCAGACGCTCAAAAGCACTGAGCGCTACATCACACCCGAACTAAAAGAGCACGAAGACAAAGTGCTGGGAGCAAGAGAGAAAGCACTGGCTAGGGAAAAAGCCCTGTATAGCGACTTGCTGAATAAACTGACACCTGATCTTGCTACGCTTCGCACAATTGCGTCGGCAATAGCAAACATGGATGCATTATGCAGCCTTGCACAAACGGCAGAGCAACAAAACTGGTGTTGTCCCGAACTCACCTTAGAACCTGGGCTGTCGATCTCAGAAGGTCGACACCCAGTCATAGAATCAATAAGTGAAGAACCTTTTGTTGCCAACCCGCTGCACATCGATGAACAACAACGCATGTTGTTAATAACAGGTCCAAACATGGGGGGTAAATCGACCTTTATGCGGCAGAATGCATTGATCGTCATACTCGCCTATATGGGCAGTTTTGTGCCAGCACAATCAGCGAGAATCGGTCCTGTTGATCGTATCTTTACCCGAATTGGAGCATCGGATGATCTGGCCAGCGGTCAATCAACCTTTATGGTCGAGATGACTGAAGCTGCGCACATACTGCGCAATGCAACAGAGCAAAGCCTGGTATTGATGGACGAAATTGGTCGTGGCACCAGTACCTATGATGGCCTCTCCCTCGCCAGCGCCTGTGCGGAATACCTTTGCACCGAGAACAACGCTATGTGTCTGTTCGCCACACATTACTTTGAATTAACAGCGCTCGAAGATAAACACAAGACTATGCAGAACATTCACCTGGATGCCGTCGAGCATGATGGTCGAATCATTTTTATGCATCAAATAAAAACCGGTGCCGCAAATCGCAGTTATGGCATTCAGGTAGCAATGTTGGCTGGCTTGCCGGAGCCTGCACTGGTAAACGCGCGCAATATGCTTGCCTCACTTGAAGGGAACGATAAAACCCTCAGCGCCGTTACATCGAAACCCACAGATGAGCAAAAACCTCACACAGAACATGGAGAAAAAGCCACGGGTTCAGTATCCAATAGCGACCCTTTGGATCTTGTGGCTGCCGATGCATGCAAACAAATCAAGCCGAGTGCTACCCCCCAAATGGAGCTGTTTTCTCAGGCAACTGAGTTCGAAAACTACCTTGTAAAGGTTGACATTGATGAAACCACTCCAAAACAAGCACTTGAGCACCTGTATGAATTAAAACAACTTGTCAAGTCATAAATCTATCTCACAAACTGACCTGTGTTTCTCATGACAGCTCCTTTTTTGCGTGGTAACTTAGCTGAATGAAGAAGTTTTCTCGTATAGGATTACTCGTCAAGATCAATGACGAAAGCGTCGCATCGACCATCTCAGATGTAATCCATCTGTTGGAATCGCTGGATGTCGAGGTCATGCTTTCGCACAGCACCAATGGTCTCATAGATGCCGGCCCCACTGTGCCGCCAAGTGACATTGGCGAACAATGCGACTTGGCTATTGTCATCGGTGGTGACGGCACCCTTTTGCATGCAACAAGGGAACTGGTTGACTATGACGTACCCATTGTCGGTGTCAACCGTGGTCGCCTCGGTTTTTTAGTGGATGTGCCACCGACAAAAGGCCTTGAGCGTCTCGCCGCTATCATAAACGGCCAATACATCGAAGAAGAACGCATCATGTTGTTTACCCGCATCATGCGCGAAGGTGAACCCATTGCCAGCGCTTATGCCTTCAACGATACCGTTGTCAGGGTCCGCGATGTACTGCAAATTATGGATTTCGATATCACCATAGATGATGTCCTGGTAACACATCAACGCGCCGATGGATTAATCATCGCTACACCATCAGGCTCGACGGCCTATTCCTTATCTAACGGTGGTCCAATTGTTGGCCCATCCGTCAATGCTGTTGTTCTGCAACCTATTTGCCCACATACACTGACAAGCCGTGCGCTCATGGTCGATGCCAGTAGCCGAATACGTATGCATCTTTGGGACGACCAGGTACTTGAGGCGCAAGTTATCTGTGATGGTCAGGTATACATGGATGCAACGCTGGGTGACATGATTGAAATCACTGCGATGGATAAACGCGTTCGGTTGCTTCACCCGGAAACATACGATTACCATCAGATACTGCGTGAAAAATTAAACTGGGGCTGAGACTCCAACATCATGCTAAATCATCTTCATATTCGACATTTTGCGATAATCGACAATACGGAACTTGAACTGCAGGCTGGCATGACTGCACTCACCGGTGAAACCGGTGCCGGTAAATCCATATTGCTTGATGCTTTAGGGCAAGTGCTTGGTGCTCGCGGCAGCGTTGATAACATTCAACAAGATGAACAACGCTCAGAGGTCACAGCCTCTTTTGATATTGACAACTTGCCAGCAGTCATTAAATGGTTGCAGAAAAACGACCTGGACGAACAAAATGAGTGTCTGTTGCGTCGGATCTATACTCGTAACGGCAAAGGCCGTGCAACCATCAATGATCGACCAGTGTCACTGCAACTCATGCGTGAACTTGGCAGGCTACTTGTGAGTATCCATGGGCAAAATGAGCATCACACGCTTGCACAACCCACCGCTCAGCGCAGTCTACTCGACGCCTATTCGAAAAGTAAGCTACCGTCACAAGTTGCGCAGGCATTTGATGATTGGCAAGCGGCTAACAAACAACTTTTAGCTATCCGCAACGACTCGGCCGATCACCAAAACCGTATCGATCTTTTGCAGTTTCAATTACAGGAATTTGACTCCCTTGATATCTCTGGGCTATCCATAACAGATATCGAATCTGAACATCGCTGGCTGGCCAATGCCGATAAACTGTTGCAGTTATGCAGTCAAACGCTGGCATCGCTCGAATCAGAATCCGGTGCAGAGAGTGCTCTGGCGAAAACCATACCACCTTTAACAGAGCTGGTTGGCATTGATGATCGCTTGCAGGAAGCACTGGATCTTATCGAGTCCGCGCATATTCAAAGTGCAGAAGCTGCAGCGATGGTAAGACAGTACGCCAGTTCAATGGATCATGATGAAAACCGACTGCAATGGCTTGACGAACGTCTTGCAAGCTTGCACAAGCTTGCAAAAAAACACCTTGTAGAAATCAGCGTACTTGATCAGGTAGAACACAAGCTCAGAGAAGAGCTGGATTCCATGACGTCACCTGAAGCCCGTGTAGACAAACTGGAAATCAAGGTCGATGCATTGCAACGAGTCTATCGTGATCAAGCGGCCAAGCTCACGCGCCTGCGCAAACAATCAGCTAAAAAACTCAGTGCAGATATCACAGCATCCATGCAAACACTGGCCATGAGTGGCAGCGAACTTTCCATACAGATTAACAGCGACAAAACTGCATTATCTCGTCACGGCTTTGACACAGTACAATTTAATGTCTCCCCAAATCCGGGGGTTGCACCTTCACCCATGTCAAAAATTGCCTCGGGTGGAGAACTCTCCAGGATAAGTTTGTGTGTGCAGCTAGCCACAATAGATGCTGCGCCCGTACCTACACTCATCTTTGACGAAGTGGATGCGGGTGTTGGCGGCGCTACCGCAGAAACAGTTGGACAACTGCTGCGACAGGTTGGGACTAAAGCGCAAGTGCTGTGCGTAACACATCTACCTCAGGTCGCAGCCCAAGCACATAATCACATGCGGGTTAAAAAATCAGTAGAAGATGAAAATACCCGCACACAATTGGAATCGCTTGATAACAAGCAGACAAGAGATGAAATTGCGCGCATGCTGGGGGGAGCAAAAATTACCGCGAAAACCCGCCAGCACGCTCAGGAAATGCTCAATAACGCTGAAGAAGCCTAAAGACAGCAGTACTTGATGTGCAGACCAACACCGGAAAAACCGCAATGTGGCGATATTAGTGCGCTCATCCGTGGCTTGGAAAATTAGCCTGCCGATAGTTTAATCTTTAGCAGTACTATGGAAAATAGATAGCGCTGCGCAGCGCTTTTAGAACCATCATCGCTCATCGCTACTCTATCTAGCCTGAGAACAAAAGCGAAAAATTGGCTTTTACATTTTGCACTAACGCTTTGACGTTAACGACGATTTACCCTGTTAAGCTTTATCTTTAAAACGCTCTACATCACCGACATTATTCTTGGCATTTGCATTTTGGTCAAAAACACCGTAGAGAATAATTTTGTGGTCTGTCAGGCTGTAACCCAATTCTGTTGCTATTTCCTGCAGGCGGTGCTCTATACGTTCGTCTTTAAATTCGGACACCTTGCCAGATTTAATACACACAATATGGTCGTGGTTATCACCGGTATCGAGTTCAAATATGGCCTGCCCACCATCAAAGTGATGTCGGGTAACCAGACCGGCAGCCTCGAATTGAGTGAGCACTCGGTACACGGTTGCAAGCGCGATATCACTGCCCTTGCTTAACAGTGCTTTGTAAACATCCTCTGCGCTCAGGTGATGTTGCTCTGCATCTTCTAAAATCTCTAGTATGCTTAAACGAGGCAGAGTGACTTTTAGCCCGGCGTTTTTTAATTCTCTGCTTGAGGTATTTTGCATCGTAGACCTGTCCATTACGTAGCGTGGCAAACCACCCCGCAGACTCACTGGTTTGCTAAAGTATACTGGAACAACCACACAAATTATATGGGAAATGCACTGGTGCGCTTAAACTTGATCTCTTGCTTTTGTTTTTGTCTGCTTATCCAAAGCTGCGGCGGTGACCCGTTTTGGCTCCCCAGAGCACACAAGATCACCATCCAGCAAGGCAACCTGCTGACTGAGCGTCAGCTTAATGAGGTCAATGTGGGTATGAATCGCGCAGCAGTGAGGGCATTGCTCGGTTCGCCCGTCACTGACACACCGTTTCACGATAACCGGTGGGAATACGTTTACACTCGCGTTCCAGCTGGCTCGGCAGTAGAGGCCAGGCGCGTAATCATTTTCTTTGAGAACGAACTTGTAACCGAAATTGACAGTAATGCCTCCGATACCAGCGGTGAACTGCCAGAGCATCGAAATTGGTGGGAAACCTTATTTCCGCCGGCCAGACGCTCCAGCCTGTGAAGCAGCACGCTTACGCCGCCACTGCATGGGGTCTTGCTGCAAGGGGCGATAGATCTCCAGCCTGTCACCGTCGCTTAACGCATAGTCGTGTTCAACCCTTTCGCCAAAAACACCCAGCTGAATTAGCTCGACTTTCTGATTCAGCTCGCTGATGTCCAGCCCAGCCTGTAGCGCGATTTCCACAGCGTCGATTGCACTGCATGGCGTTTCAAGCTCCAGCATTAACTGTTGCTGGCGCTCTAGGGTGGCGAACACAACACGTATTTTCATGCAAGCTTTGCCTGCTGACGGGCACGTTGTATAAACGAATCCATAACGGTATTGCAGGCTTTTTCAAAAGCCGGCATGAACATTTTCGCCACAACAGCGTTAGAGAATTCGAACTCCACTTCCAATTCAATTTTACAGGCGGCCTCGCTCAAGGGCTTAAATAACCAAGTACCTTTGAGCTTGCGAAACGGGCCTTCAAGCAGCTGCATGTCTATTCTTTGATCTTGTATCAATGCATTGCGTGTCGTAAACGTGGACTTTTGCGCCATGCGACTAATGGAAACCGAAGCTACTTGATGAGTCGCACTTGCCTCTTTGACGGTAGCTGCACCGCACCAGGGCAAAAACGCCGGGTATTGCTCGATATCACACACCAGGGCGTACATCTCGCCGGCTGAGTGCTCTACCAATGCAGAGCGGGAAATGGTTTGCATAGTTTGCCTGTATTCGAGCCAAGTACCCCTATAATGCACTGATGGCCAAAAAAAATAAAAAAACCAAAAA
>CALHRQ010000133.1 GCA_938038175.1 uncultured Granulosicoccaceae bacterium
TTATTAACATCGCACTGAACCGTATTATCCAGCGGTTAGCAACAGTGAAAAGGGCAGTTTGAAGCGGATCAGTCGTCCTCGCCCTGCACCCCTACGCTGAATCCCAAATCCTGATTAACTGAAACAGACATCGTAATAGGTCTGCAACAAATCTGACAATCCTCTACATACTGTTGAAAATCAATAGAGCAATCAACATTGATGTCGAAAATTTCTCCGCAATACGGGCAATGTATATCGGTTGTTTTAAGAAGCTCCATATTCCCGGTAAATCCAAACTATAATCCAACCCGCTCAGCACGAGATACAAAGTAGTCAGTAACTAATTCGGCACTGCTATTAAACACTAGATATTAAGCAGCTGATATCAAGCACCAGGCATGATGTGCTAGGTATTATTGCGTTAAGTATCAGCGCGTCAGGTATTTGTGTGCTGGGTATTAACTGCCCGTTTTTGATACTTTCGGAACAGTAGAGTCAGCGCCATGATCGTGAATAGTACGAACCACAGTAAAGACCACTCCGCTATGCTCAGGCCTAAAAAACGCCAGTGAACTTCAGCGCAGTTACCATCGCCTTTAAACAGTAATTGCAATGTACTAAAAAATGGCTTGTTTTCAAGCCAATAGGTTAATCCTGGTCCGCATTCAGGCACTTGATCAGCGGGTAAATGTTGTAACCAAACCTGTCGCCCTGCTGTGGCTAGCCCCCCAATGGCACCAAGTAATGCCAGAAACGCGAATATTCTTTGAGCAATGACTTTCCGCACAAGAACGATGGCGAGCAAAGCTGAAATTCCGATCCAGTAATAGAAAAACCTTTGGGTCATACATAAAGGGCATGGATCTAGATACTTATAGTACTGTAAATAGTAACCATAACCTAATAACCCGCATATACATAAAAACGCTGCAAGCCAAACCCAGAGATTGGGTTTAGTGCTGGGTATCAAACTATGAGCCGGAGTTGACATAAAACTGCTTCCGTATAGCTAACAAATTCAAAAGTACAGGCCGGGGTGTAATGCTACTAAATCGCTCCAAGCGTGACACACCTGCGATAACTATAAATATAGCCTAGATACCACACTAGAAAAACAATGCGTCTAAAAATTCGACAAATATCAAACAACAGCCAGAATGACAACGCCAACCTCGAATCCAACCTAATTGGCTGTCACAGGTATCCTGGTAGAAGCGGAAGTCCAAATAGCGAAAATACTGGTTCGCATGGCTAATGTTGAAAGCCCCAATAAACTCGCACCCCACGCCACTGTTTTTTTTACATTTTTGTGTCTTTTTTCAGTATTTTTTGTTTATGCGCATCGAGTTGGATGCCCCAAATAATACTGCGGATTCTCTGGTTTTTTCGTCGTGTTCCAGGAGCGGCTGCTCAGAGCACAGCGCACGCACTAAGCGACTTGCACCTGGTGTTTTAGTGGGTGAGTAAATCATCGAACTGCAGTTGTTTAGTTGCGACAAACGCGTTTTGATCGACAAGCAACAAATTCGCGAGATCTAAAGGCACAAGCACCCTATTCCATTTGCCGAGGCATTGGAAGCAAATGCAATAGAAAGGTCAGTATCAGAAAATTTAACAATCTGAAATCAATGCAGCAGAAAGTAATCGGCGAAGTACCGACCACCTTTGAGGGCGACGGTTAGCATGCCTAGCACCTGACCTTCGGTTCCGCTGAAATTTTGATCCCAGATAATCGTGAAGGATTTTTGCTTTCGAAAAATGCAAATTAATTCTCGCTGACCGGGTTGACCCCAGTCGGCAGAATATTTATCGCATAGTTGTAGAAATGCATCTGGGCCGATCGTGCTCTTCCATGCAACGGAAAAGTGGCAGCTATGCAATGCAAAGTCTCGTTGGGCCAAACCCCGCATGATGTCATCCATCATTGGGTTTGCCACCTTCAAGACATCAATATCTTCAAGTTCAAGGCAGCTCATCCCACAATTTTACATGTGTGGGAACAAGAAAAATAGCTAAGTCTGCCCTTTGGCGTTAAAAACCAAGGGCAAAGTGTTTATTCTCGGTTTTGCTTACCCATTCGATAACCGCGATACCACTCTTTCTCAAGCTCTTTTGTAGCAAAGTAAGAATGATGGCAGTTTGTAGGCGTTGTGCCCTTTATACCTGCATCCATACCCGCCTTTCGGGCTGATGAAGAAGTGACATGGTGCAATGGTTTGAACGATTCTGATATGACAGAATTTAGTCCGATAAAATCAAAGGTGCGCTTCATTGAGGCGACTCCAGACATCATTTAAGTTAATTACCGGCCTATTCCGGCAACGTCGAAGCGAAAAGTATCATGCGACGCTACTACAGATGGATAAACAGTTCTCAGAGTTAAAAGTGTAAGTGGCTATAAAACAATTGGGGTGAAATTTTTCGACAGCGCACTCGCTTGACATGGAATTAGCGCACAGCCAATACTATACCAATAGTTATATGGCCTGATTAAGTGAGCGTCGTAGAGATAGGCCGCACGGTCATTTTGCACGCTGGCCATGTGAGTACTGTTGGAGCACCTCAAGCATGCTTAAGAAGCCACCCAAGCTCAATGCGCGCGCGCTTTAATTCGCGCTTTAATTTGTGCTTTAATTCGCGCTTTAATTTGTGCTTTTAGGATAAACCTATGAAATTAAAGCTGATCGCCTGATAGGTTGTCAGTGAATACAGTATTTTCCAAGGTGACTTGATTATTCATACTCGATTGCACGAGTCCGTAACCGGCACTGTGCGTCAGTGCGCTATTTGACAGACTCAGCACTGAGCCAGCTCCGTCCAACACGATATTACCTGCTCTTGCTGGATCGCCGCCACCATGGGAAATCGTGGTGTAAGAAAAACGGTTTCGCAAGTTAGGGCTGGATACAAACTGTATACCGTCCCAGAAACCAGGCATAGCTTCTTCGCCCCGAATGGTGATTGGCAATTGCTCAGTCCCTTCAGCATTCACTGATCCCTGACCACTGATAAGCATAAACGCGCCTAGCCCCATTCTGAGTTCGACTCCAGGCTCAAGCGTAAAATCTCCAGCAATACTGATAATTCCGGCAAGCAGGTAATGGGCCGGTTGGCCTGGCAAGGTGATCGATTGCCCTTGCGTAATTCTGCGTGGTAACAGTTGAATACCGCCATTATCTAAAGCATAGTGATTTCCCTCACCAAGCTGTTCTGCAGCCGCCATCGACAGACTCAATGCAGCTTCACTGGTGTTGGTCACCACATTATTCTCAAACGATGCAAGCAATCCACCTTCCACAACATCAACTGCGACCTCTGCATCACTTATCGATGTGTGCTCAATACGATGCAAAGCGCTAGTGCTTAACAAACGTATGCCACGCCAGGAGCCCTGGTTAGCTGTAGCACTCGCAAAAGTAACAGGTAAAGACGAACGACCAACGGACTGAATCGTAGACTCATTGCGGAAAGTCATCGAGGTACCAACATCAGCAATGATTGTCGTACCCGCGTTTACACTCACGAGTGCATTGCCACTAACATCAACATCAGATTGCATTCTATAGCAAGGAGCGTTGAGATTAACATCCCCTGCAATGCTGCTCGCTACGTTCCCGCTGCACACCGCATCATTAATGGTGACAGACAAGGCTGCCGTCTCGCCAAGCGTTTCCATCCCGTTTATATCAAAAAGCTCGAAACGAAAAGTTTCGGCATTTTCGCTGTCGATATCTGATGCCACCAGAAAAGGCACATTTCTGGGGTTGACATCACCAGCACTCCAAGTGAGTTGTCCGTCCTGAGCGTTAAAATCCGCACCTGCCGTTGCAGATTGGCCCACGAAGCGATAGCGTACAGTCACCTCACCATTAGCTTCTCCTGTACGGAATACGGTTACCGTACCTGCGCGATCAGCCTCACTAATGACAATCGCAGACTGGGCGAGCGTCACATGATCACCAGCTGATAAGGCCGCACCGAGCTCTACAGGAGCAGGTGCGTCACCACTACCTCCACCACAGGCTGCAAGCAGCAATACCATCCCAAGACAAAATGATGATGTAGCCTTTTTTATTTCAATTCTGCTTGAAAAGTCAGCAGATAATCCGCTGCATTGAGTTGAAAAGCTGTACGACTTCATGGCGAGGCAGCCATCCTATGTTACTAACACTGCTAGTTATGGCGGCGCTTTTCATTAGGCCTAAACGATTGCCTGAGAACGTCAGTTTAAACTGCGAAGTAGCCTACAACGTCGGTTTGAATCAACGAAATTCCAGCCCTGAATGAATCTCGGAGTTAGAACTGTGTCACAGGATGTTGAGTATCAAGAATAAACGTCAGGCCGAGCAGCGTTAGAAAGAAAAACCAAAAAATCAACAATAGCGAAATAAACCCTTGTCAGGTACATCACCGCAAGACAAGTCAGTGACAGAATAAAAAATGATAAGGTCAGTCTGTAACAAGACAAAAAATCACAGAATGAATCAATAAAAAGATACAGCAACAGGTTGACTAACGAACCCAAAACACTACAAAGCCCGGTCGATCAGCTCGATCCAGTGTAAGACCTGGCGGCCTGTACCAGCCATTAAATGCAATTGGCAGCCAATATTTGCTGTCGCAATAATATCGGGCTGGCCTGCAATAATGTTATTGACTTTGTTATCGCGCAGCTGCTTACTTAGCGATGGCTGAAACAAGGAGTAGGTACCGGCTGAACCGCAGCAGACATGTGCATCGTTTATTGGCGTTAATGTTATACCGAGCTTAACAAGCAAGGCCTCTGTTACCTGCGGTAATTTTTGTCCATGCTGCAATGTACAAGGAGGATGAAAAGCCACTTTTCCAATATCTGCCTTGCTAACTTTTTCCTGTATGGCAGATAGATCCTCTACTTGTAGTATCTCTACTATGTCTTTTGCAAGTGCACTCACTTTACCCGCCTTTGCCGCATATTCTTCATCATCAGAAAGAACGCTCGCGTAATCTTTTACCATCAACCCACAGCCACTTGCTGTAACAATAATAGCTTCAGCACCAGCTTCTATTTCTGGCCACCAGGCATCAATGTTTGCGCGTATCTGTTGTTTGGCAGCATCCTGTTTATTAAGATGAAACTTGACAGCGCCACAGCAACCGGCTGCTGCCACAGATTTAAGTTTTATTCCAAGCGTATTTAAAACTCGAGCAGTACTGGCATTGGTTGCCGGCGCCATCGAAGGTTGCACACAACCATCAAGCACTAGCATGGTTCGAGCGCTATCTGTGTTTGCGGTCGGCCAATCCCCCGCCTGTTGTTTCATCGGTACACTTGCTGATAACTTTTTCGGTAAAACCGGCCTGACTAATTGCCCAAGCTTTACCAAGGGTGTTATACGTGAGCGATAAGGTAGAACCAATAGCACAAGCCTTCTTAAAACGCGTTCTTTGAATGATCGAGTTACTTGCTCTTCAACCAGTGCACGGCCATTGTCAACAAGATGCCCATACTCAACTCCTGACGGGCAAGTTGTCTCGCAATTTCGACAGGTCAAACAGCGATCAAGATGGGTAAGGGTTTTGCTTGTTGGTTTAACGCCTTCAACTACTTCTTTGATTTGATAAATTCGACCTCGCGGGCTATCAAGCTCATCTCCCAGCAAGTTATAAGTAGGGCAGGTTGCCAGGCAAAAGCCGCAATGCACGCATTTGGCCAGTATCTCTGCGGCTTCAAGTGCTCGTGGATCGTTCTGCAGTGATTCTGAAATTGTTGTTTGCATCGACTCAGCCCTCCTTCGCGGCCTTGGATGGCCGAACTGGATCAGTATCACTGTGGCAGGCCATATCGAGATCACCCATACCATCCGCATCCGAGTCGACAGCCTCCAGACTGGCAGCAGATTCAAGCTCATCATGAAAGCGTCCACGGTTAAACAATTGCTGCGGGTCAAAGCTTTTTCTGACTCCAGCTTGAATACGCTGCATTGCCCCACTCAGCGGTTGAAACAGTGGCACGTCTGCTCCCATCTGCATGGCACTGAAACAAGTCGCATGCCCGCCAGCTTTAAGAGCCTGTTCGAAAACGTTTTGCGCGGGTTCATCTGTTTTTAGCCAACGCTGGGCGCCCGCCCAATCGAGCATCCAATCGCCAGACAACTCTGGCATTTGTGCATATTCGGGAATGGACACACGCCATAAGGCTCGCGAATCCGTAAAAAATGGGTGTGTCATCTCGTTAAGGCTGTGCCAAAAATCATCTCCATCTGCAAGCACTTCACCACCTACTTTTGAAGCTGCGGCTTTTACCGCTGATGCGCTTCCGGATAATCGAATGTACTGCTTGTCTCGATAAATGGCGGACGCGCTCAGAGGCAATGGCTGGCGCAACAACTTGATAAGGGAACTGTTATCGTTTTGTGCTTCTTGCGTCTGGACAATTGTTAGCACGGATTCGGGTAGCGGCAATACTTTCATGGAGGTTTCAAGTAGTACGCCCAGAGTTCCGAAGGCACCAACCTGCAAACGAGCGGCATCATAGCCAGCCACATTTTTCATCACCTCACCACCAAAGCGTAGTGCCTGAGCACGGCCGTTTACCACACGCATTCCAAGAACATAATCACGCGCAGAACCTGCAAACATTCTGGCAGGGCCAGACAAACCACATGCCAATACACCACCGATGGTTCCGTCGTTCAATAAAGGTGGCTCAAACGGCATCATTTGTCCATTGTCATGAAGCAAGGCTTTGAGCGACCTGGTGCTAGTCCCTGCTCTAACAGTGACCACGAGCTCTGTTGGCTCATAGCTGACCACACCACTGTGTGATGTCATGTTTATGGTCCGTTTTGCATCACAGCTGCGTCCTAAAAACGATTTGCTATTCCCGCCAACAATGTTGATTGTTTCATGTGCTGCCAGCGCCTCTTTAACATCACTGACAATGTGGTCAGTGTTATCAAAATCCAGCATGATTAAAATCGCTCCAAATCAGGGAATGGCAATTCGCCATGATGCACATGCATAGCGCCAAACTCAGCACAACGTTGCAAGGTCGGAATCGCTTTTCCGGGATTCAGTAAACCTTGTGGATCGAAAGCTGCTTTGATTGCATGGAACTGCTGCAGCGAATCTTCATCAAACTGCACGCACATTTCATTGATCTTTTCGACACCAACACCGTGTTCGCCTGTGACAGTGCCACCCACTTCAACACACAGC
>CALHRQ010000134.1 GCA_938038175.1 uncultured Granulosicoccaceae bacterium
CGTTGGCATTGCTGGCGTACAACCGTGCCGAGATACCACCAGTGCACCGCAGGCATTCGCATAGGTTAATGCCTTTATATAACCTTCGTTGTTAATCCAACCGCGCAAAAAACCTGACATAAATGCATCGCCCGCACCCAGCACGTTTAATACATCAACCGTTACACCCTCCACGGTTATTCCGTTATCAAGTAAATCGGGTATCTCGGCTTCATAGACAGATGCACCAAAGGGTCCACGCTTTAATACCAGCACAGCATCACTGATATCGCGAATATTCTTCATAGCCTGAATAGTATCGGTACTGCCACCAGCAATATGGATCTCTTCTTCGGTGCCAACAACCAGATCAAAGTGAGGCAGTATGCTCTGCAAATGGGATGTGACAGAATCACTGGCTATAAAGCGTGTTTCGCCATCGCCTTTTGAAGTTAGACCCCACAACACCGGACGATAGTCAATATCAAGCACTCTCTTAACACCAGAGGCGCGAGCAAGTTCCAAAGCGTGGCTGGATGCGTCATACACTTGCGGTGTTGAAAAGTGTGTTCCTGTAATCAGCAAGGCTTTAGCACTGGCAATAAACGATTCGTCAAAATCTGTTTTGGCAATCGCCATATCTGCACAGTTTTCGCGATAGAAAATCAGCGGGAATGTGTCTTTGTCTTTTATCCCCAACACCACCAACGCAGTAAGGCGGCTTTGATCGGTTATAACGTGCGAGGTATCGACACCTTCACGTTGAAGTTGCTCACGAATGAACTGACCCATATGCTCATCACCGACCCTTGTGATCAACGCAGATTTCAAACCCATGCGTGAGGAACAACAGGCAATATTGGTAGAAGAGCCACCGATATACTTGGAGAAACTGCCAACGTCTTCCAGCCGACTACCAACTTGATCGGCATAAAAATCCACACCGGCACGACCGAGGCAAATCAGGTCAAACTGTTTGGCAGCATCAGTCATTTAAAATGTCGAAAAAAGGGAGAGTAAATACAAAATCGCCATATTATGGGAACCTAAATTTCATTGCAACGGCATCAATTAAATTACACGGATAAAACCGTTCCTTAGCTTTAAGACCCTGACTCCTGCGATCCCGACTCCAGCGCCTGAACACGCGCTTCAAGCAGTTCAAGCTTTTCGCGTGTTTTGCGCAACACCTCAGACTGCACATCAAACTCTTCTCGCGTCACCAGATCAAGGTTTCCCAATGCCGACTGAATAGCCGATTTGGCATTGTGCTCAAAATCGCTTTTCATCTCGGCTACTCCTGGGGGTAACAACTTACCCATAGTTTCAGCCAACTCATCAAACACTCTTGCATCAATCATTTTCAATCTCTCCAGCAAAACAGGTTTTAGCGCACCAGACAGGTGCAAATATACAGCAGCGCAGCCCTAAAGGTGTGCACAGGACTTGGTCTCAACAACTCGAAATGCTCTCATATCATTGTATTTTATACGTTTTTCAACATGGCACACTCGCTGCGCTGTTATTGGCATCTTTCTTAAAAAAGGCTAACAACATGAAGCTGGTAACAGCAGTGATTAAACCATTCAAGCTGGATGCAGTGAGAGAGGCACTGGCGCAGCACGGGGTTAATGGCATGACCGTGACCGAGGTAAAAGGATTCGGTAGACAAAAAGGACACACCGAGCTCTACCGTGGCGCGGAGTACGTTGTGGACTTTATCCCCAAAGTCAGAATCGATATCGGCATTGAAGACGATGTGCTCGATGCAGTTATCGAATCCATCACCACCAGTGCCGGCACTGGAAAAATTGGAGATGGAAAAATCTTTGTGAGCGAACTCATTCAAGCCGTCCGTATACGCACAGGCGAAGACGGCCCAGTAGCTCTGTAACACCTAACTCATTTTCTAAAGGCTAAATCTAATGGAACAAATTACCGAACTGAGCTATGCGCTCGATACGTTTTATTTTTTGGTGTGCGGTGCACTCGTGATGTGGATGGCAGCGGGCTTTGCCATGCTTGAAGCGGGTCTGGTGCGCTCAAAAAATACAGCTGAAATTCTGACCAAAAATATTGCCCTGTTTGCGATTGCCTGCATCATGTACATGCTGGTTGGATATAACCTTATGTATCCAGCTGACACCATCACACCTTTTATTCCTGGAATATCGCTTCTACTAGGCGCTGAACATGATGTTGCCGCCATGACCGGGGATGACGCACCTTACTACTCAGCACGCTCTGATTTCTTTTTCCAGGTTGTATTTGTTGCTACAGCCATGTCGATTGTCTCAGGCGCAGTCGCAGAACGCATGAAACTATGGTCCTTTCTTGCCTTTGCCCTTGTGTTTACAGCGTTTATTTATCCAATTCAAGGCTACTGGAAATGGGGTGGCGGTTTTCTTGACGCGGCTGGTTTCCAGGACTTTGCAGGCAGTGGGGTTGTGCATCTGTGTGGTGCAGTCGCCGCTTTTACCGGTGTACTTTTATTGGGTGCAAGAAAAGGCAAATATGGCGCTAACGGCAGCATCAATCCATTACCGGGCGCCAACATGCCACTGGCTGCTATCGGAACATTCATTTTATGGTTGGGATGGTTTGGCTTTAACGGAGGCTCACAGCTTGTAGTTTCAAACTTTACCGATGCCAATGCAGTTGCAGCGATTTTTGTTAACACGAACATGGCTGCAGCCGGTGGTGTTATTGCCGCATTGCTCACGGTACGTCAAATATGGGGTAAGGCTGATTTAACCATGGCGTTAAATGGTGCGCTGGCAGGTCTGGTTACCATAACAGCAGAGCCATTAGCACCCACACCCGCGCTGGCAACACTTTTTGGTGCTGCCGGTGGTGTTTTAGTTGTTGCCTCTATCATCACTCTTGACAGACTCAAAGTTGATGACCCCGTCGGTGCAATTTCAGTGCATGGCGTTGTGGGTATGCTTGGCTTAATGCTAGTACCTCTTACAAACAGTGACGCAAATTTTGGCACTCAGGCCATGGGTATCGCCGCTATCGTAGGCTGGACGTTTGTTACCAGTCTGATTTTATGGGGATTAATCAAGGCAATATTCGGTCTTCGGGTTGGAGAACAGGAAGAGTACGAAGGTGTGGATATTTCTGAATGCGGTATTGAGGCCTACCCTGAATTTAGAAGTGGAAGTTGATACTCGGCATAGGCGTTTTACAGGTCCAATGTTAAAACCGATAACGATCATCAGTTTTTAATCCGGCCTATTTATCCGGTAAGTCAATCCGCGATCTGTCGTTGGTATAAGTATCCGTAAATGAGTATCGCTTAGAAATTCCAGCAGCAACAATGGATACGCATCTCAGCCAGAAAATTGAGCGTCCTTTATAGGGCGCTCAACTTATTACCCCTTTTTACACGGCATTGTTTAGTATGCGAGCAATTCTCACTTGCACGCCAAATTTCTTCAATGCCACTTATCAAACCTATAGCTAAGCCTGTTGCAGCGCGCCAGCCAAAAACCCACTCCGCGCACGGGCATCAATGGCAGGATAACTACGCCTGGTTAAGGGCGGAGAATTGGCAGGAAGTTATCAGCGAACCCTCAAGCTTAGCTGCGCCTATTAGTCAATATCTCCAAGCTGAAAACGATTACTTCGAGCAGGCAACCCGCGAGTTAAAGCCACTGCAACAAGAACTGGTTGCTGAGATGCGCGCAAGGATTAAAGAAAAAGACGACAGTATTCCATTGCAGTACAAACAATATCTGTATTCGGAGCGCTACAGCGATGGATGCGAACACGAAGTGTATATTCGCACTGATCTAAACGACGACAACGAAGAAATTCTCTTTGATGTCAACATTGAAGCGAGTAAGACAGATTACTTTGACCTTGGACAATTTACGGTTAGCCCTGACAACAAGAAAATGCTCTGGACCAGTGATACTTCAGGGGCAGAGTTTTACCAATTGAAATTACAAACTATCGCCAACGGCAAGTGCGAGCCCTACATTATTGAAGGTGTAGATTCTGTTTGCTGGGCCGACAGCTCAACCTTGTTCTATTCACGGCTAGATAAGCATCATCGCCCGCTTCAGGTGTATAAGCATGTGGTCGGCACTGATCCAAAAAACGATGTTCTCGTCTATACAGAAACCGATACACGCTTTAGCGTTTATGTGGAAACCAGCATGTCAGAGGAATACGTATTCATTTGCTCTGGCGTGAGTGACATGGACGAAGTCTGGTTTATCCCTGTCAACAATCTCGATACACCACCGCAACTAATTCAGACTCGCACTCCCCTACTTGAATACAGTGTCGATCATCAAGGCGACAGATTTATTATAGAAACCAATGCTGGTGATGCCACAGATTTCAAACTTGTAGAGACACCAGTGACCTCCCCATCACTTGAGCATTGGTATGATCTCGTTCCGCATCAAAAAGGTTGTTTGATCGAAGATTTTTTTGTTCTGCAAGACTGGATCGTTTGGACCGAAATGCGCAATGCGCTGCCACAACTTGCCTTTATGGACAAGGCAGGCAACATAAGTCGCGTACATTTTTTTGAGGAAGCCTACTCGTTTGATGCTTATAGCGGCTTTGAATTTAAAGCTGACACGATCAGTGTGGAATACTCAACACCTGCCATGCCAACCCAGACATTTGAATATTCACTTAAAACACAGCAGCGAACACTTTTAAAACAGGAGACGATACCGAGCGGACACAACCCTGACGACTATATTGTTAGCAGAATACAAGTGCCTTCCCACGATGGTGCGATAGTTCCAGTGACACTGCTGTATCACAAGAACACGGCAATCGATGGTACGGCCCCAGCCTTACTCTATGGCTATGGATCTTACGGCGCATCTTGTTACGCAGAATTCTCACGCAACCGGCTCTCTTTGGTTAAAAGAGGCTTTGTATACGCGACTGCGCATGTACGCGGAGGCGAAGAGAATGGGCGCACATGGTACTTCGATGCAACCAAAGAAAAAAAACCAAATAGCTTTTACGATTTTATCGCCGTTGCTGAGGCACTAAGCGATAAGCATTACTGTGCAGCAGACAAGCTTGTTTCGATGGGTGGATCTGCGGGTGGCTTGCTGGTCGCGGCAAGCATGAATTTAAGGCCCGATCTTTTTGCCGGTGTTATTGCCGATGTGCCCTTTGTGGATGTGCTAAACACCATATTGGATGACACATTACCCGGCACACCAGCCGAGTGGGCACAATGGGGCAATCCGATTGAGAGCGCTGAAGCCTTTGAGTGGATAAAGCATTATTGCCCCTATAACAATGTCGCTAAAACAGATTACCCGGCTTTATACATTACCGCCGGCGTATCAGACCCCAGAGTGACCTATTGGGAGCCAGCCAAGTGGGCGGCCCAAATTCGCTACAAACGAACCAACGACAATCTGTTACTGCTTAATACTAATCTGCTATCGGGCCATTTTGGCAAATCAGGCCGCTTTGCAGAACTTGAAGACAGTGCTAACAGCTATGTTTTTGCGTTGGCTGTAACCGGCTTAGCCTAATAGCAAGCTCGCCCATTTAATTGTGCAACTGCGAAATTGGCTAATTGTAGATGTGCTAGTGCAAACACGAGACCGCAAAGAGATAAATGGGCGAAAGCGGGATTTGTTCCACTCATTTTAACCCAAGCGTTTAAAAGGACGCTAATTGGTTTCGGTTTCCTGATTTAATTTCCCTGACGGTACTTTTCCCTGCAAACACAAGATGTACTTTCGACTCTTTGATTTTATGCCGATGGCGACCTTCACCACCCCATTGTTTCTTAACAAACCCAACCGGCCCTTAAGAGCAATAATGAGAAACGTATCATGCCTTACAAAGGCGCAAGCAAATTATCAACAACATAGCTATCCACGCTTTGCAAAAGGATTAAAATGTAAAAAAGGAATTTGCAACGGCACTTGTTGGTATTTAAAAAAAGGGATTAACAACATACCTGCGATAAAACCACCTATATGGGCACCAAAAGCAACACCACCACCTTCTGAACTTGTGGTGAGTGAGCTGAACAACTGCATTAAAAACCAAACGCCCAATACAAGAAGCGCTGGAATTTTTACGCGTTGAATGATAATAAAAATTGGGATTATGACGTGGACACGTGCCATTGGAAACAGCAATAAATAAGCACCCAGCACACCCGAGATAGCACCGCTTGCCCCAATCATCGGAATCTGTGAGCTGGTGTCAGGTAGCGCTTGCGCCAGTACCGCTGCGATTCCACACAAAAAATAAAATAAAATAAACCTAACATGTCCCATAGCCGCTTCAATGTTGTTACCAAAAACCCACAGGTACAACATATTGCCGATCAAATGCATCCATCCACCGTGCAAGAACATGGATGTGAAAGCCGTCAGTACGGTGGGCACCCATACAAGCTCAGCCTCTAGGGACATGCCTCCGAACAACACTGCGGGAATCACACCCAGGGCGTAGACAATATCCTGCTGCTCTAAAGGGCCACGGGTAACCTGCCATAGAAAAGCTGCTATACAGCAAGCCATAAACGTATACGTTACAAACGGAACAATACGTACTGGATTCTCATCATGGATTGGGAACATGAGTCGTGCCTCAAGCGCTGACAGGGACGGTCGATACAACCATCATGATACTTTTTGCAATCCTTGGGATAGCGATTATTGTGGCTGAGTTACGCTACCGCTGGTCCATATGGCTCAGCCGCCTTGACGGTACGTAAAAACACCGGCTGTTGATCGGTAGACTCCTTTTTGCTCAACCGGTATCCAAGGCTGTCAAAGCTTTTTACGCCTTCAAGATCACTGCAACGCTGATCAACCAGGTATCGCGCCATTGCACCACGTGCTTTCTTGGCGAAAAAGCCAACCACTTTGTATGTGCCTTTGTCTTTTTTACTCTCGTCTTTAAATACCGGTGTAATCAGTGGTGCTGTAAGTGCGTTTTTCTTTACAGATTTAAAGTACTCATTAGATGCCAGGTTTACAACAAACGGTTGTTTAAATGCCTGAAGTTCTTCGTTTAAGCTGTTGGTGATTTTATCACCCCAAAAATCATACAGATTTTTGCCCTTGCGAGTTTTAAGCGCAGTCCCCATTTCGAGCCTGTAAGGCAACATCATATCGAGTGGTTTGAGCACGCCATAGAGACCAGACAGAATACGAATATGTTTTTGCGCACGCTTGATATCGGCCAATGACATTGTTTCTGCTTCGAGCCCGATATACACATCTCCCTTAAACGCCTGAATACACGGCCTTGCCTGGCCTTCTGGAAAAGGCAGTCGCCATTGCTGATATCGTTCAGCATTTGTTTGCGCCAATGAATCGCTGATGTTCATCAGCTTGCCAAGCCGCCCGGCCTTGTATTTCTTTAGCACATCGACAAGTGCCTGAGATTCATCGGGAAACACAGGCTGCGTGACGCTTTTAGTGCGAGCTGCTGTGTCAAAGTCGAGCGTTTTAGCAGGAGATAAGAGAATGAGCATATTTAATTAATTCATTACAGACAGGTGTGGGATAAGAGAAAAAGCCAAACGCTGCAAAGCGGTAAATATCGGCACATCCATTATGGCAAGTGCCATCAAACCCAGTAAGACAAACATGCCGTAGCGAGCGTTGTACTCGACGTACTTACGAGCGAGTGTTTTAGGCAGAAAGTATGGCAATAGATAGTGCCCGTCCAGCGGCCCAATGGGCAGCATGTTAAACAACATCAGTATCAGGTTTACAACAATTAGAATTTCAAAAAAACGGCTGGCTGCAGGCTGCTCAAATACAGCCCACCCTGCCGTTATACCGTAAAAATAAACATTAACCGCAACAAATGCAATGATCAGGTTTGCAACTGGACCAGCAATAGCGACCCCAAACTGTGCCCACATTGAATTGAAGTTTCTGGGATCAAAGGGTACTGGTTTGGCGTACCCAAAACCTACCATCATGACCATGATTAAGCCCATTGGATCAATATGGGAAACAGGGTTGATGGTTAGGCGCCCCAAGCGCTCTGCTGTGTCATCACCATAGAACTTGGCTGCCAGTGCATGCCCGTATTCGTGAAAAGACAGCGACAATATTAGCGCCGCAATGAGCATAAAAAAAACCAGATACTCACCATTAAACAGCATTTGCAACATCATGATGGGTACTTAGTTCCTTTGAAATTCACCGTGCAGCTCAATGGTGATTTCATCGCCGACCAACGCCGCAAAAGCATCCATGCCATAGTCAGATCTTTTAATCGATGCCATCGCTGAAAACCCCAGTGTGTATTTACCAGTCAGTATGTTATCAGCACCACCGTGGAAGGTTGCTTCAAGCGTCACAGGGCGCACTTCTCCGCGCATGGATAGCTCACCAGCGATTTCAATATTCCCCTGATTGTTCATGACTGCATTAGTACTTTTAAATTCAATTTCTGGAAAACGCTCTGCACCAAGCCAATCAGAACCAAGCAAACGTTGTTCTAGCTCATCGTTGTTAACATCAATACTCGATGCCAGCAATTTGCCCTGCAAAGCCATGCTACCGATTTTGTCAGGATCAAAATCAAGACTCCCCTGGACGGTATTAAAACGACCAATAATGCTCGACAGCCCCAGATGCTGTACGCGGAAATTTGCGTAAGCATGCTCAGGATCAAGGCTGTATTGGCCAGAGCGTAACGCCGTCAGCTCGGTGGTGAAATTGGGTGTAACCAATAATGCAGCACAGCCCGATAGCAGACCCAAAAAGAGCAAAATAAAACATCTCATTCGACTCGGGTGCAGTGTCCGATAACCACTCATCTCACTAAAGATCCTGTATTGCGATAAAAAGCACGGTTCCGATTATGAGCCAAAGCGCGGGTGGCCAGCCAAAAAAATGAGACATAGTCCACAATTAGCTTCACATGCTTTAGACGCGGCTCGGAGTCCAAATATCCAAATAAACATCCAACTATGTCAATAGTGCCTCAAAACAACTGTTGAAGTCGTGTGTCAATGTGCCAAAAACTAGTTAATTACCCCCTAAGAAGGATAAACTTACACACTTGAACAAAGTACTAACCAGAACAGGTCAGGATAGCGATACCCGTATGCGAACAGAACCCATCGATCGATTCAACATTGTGGTTGTGCTTCTCGCAAGCTTTTTAATCGCTCCCTTTGCCAATGCGGCACAGGAGCTTGAAAGCCTCGCACAACCAGTACAAGATGAAATCTTGCGCATCTGCCTGCCTGTGCAATATCGGGAAGGCGCTGCAGCTTATCGAAATTGCGTTAGCGCAGAAATACAGTCTCACGTCAACGATGGAAACAGCAGTCTTGACGATTTGAGTTTCGATGAAAAATACGCGATACAACAGGCTTGCGCTAAAGATGGCTCAGTATCGACAGAGCAATACCAGAATTGCATCAAGACTCAGATTGACCAAATGCAGACAATACCGGAACCAGCACTGGCCGGACTGAGCGACGACGAAACATATGCATTACAACAAAGCTGTTTCGATGCTCAGTCGAAGTTGGGGGCTGCTGCATACAGAACCTGTATCAATGTTCAGCTTGACAGTCTTGCCGGCATTCCGGCGATCGATACTCGTTCTCTATCAACGCTCGAAAAAAACGCCCTGCAGCTAAGGTGTTCAGCTAATACAAACAATGTAGCTAACTACCGGCGCTGCCTTGGAGATGAGTTCGAATCTGTAACCGGCACTATTCCAACATTCAGTACCGCGCTACGCACAACAGCGCCAGCTGTACAACAAGCTGCAGCTCCAAAAACACGGGCTCCCGCACCATTGCAGGCAGAAGCAAAAGTAGAGGCAGCATCTCAAAACCCGCCGACTTTGCAAAACAACTCTGTCACCGCAGAGGTGAACAGCGAGCCTGCACTTGCAGCTGCGGTTAGCGAACAGAGCCTGAACACAGCAGACAGCCAAAATAATACTGAACAGTCGATTGCCGCGGCTTCTGGATACATCAAGCAGGTGTTGCCACGCAACATTGACCCACTCCCTCTTAATTCCGAAGAATCCCGCTCCGATTCAGAAGTTTCTGGCGATCTTTCAGACAATATTTCAGCTAACCTGGCACAAAACGAACCTGTATTATCCGAGCCAAGTAATAGTCAAATAGCTCATCAGCAGACTGTACAAAGCAATACAAATGATACAGCGACATCATTATCAGTGCAGCCTGCAGAAGATCTTGTCATAAGCAAACCAGAGTTGGTCGCAACACTCCAACAGCAAGCAAACAATCCTGCGCCTGAAAATGAAAACCTGGCCTGGGCTGCTTTAAAAGAGAAAGCCAGTTCAAGCTGGTTGGCATTGAGCGAGAAGATTACCGGCCTGGGTAGCCTCGGCTGGATCATTATTGCCGGATTGTTGGCGCTACCAGCTGCGCTACTAGCGTTGCTCTCACTGTATCGTCGCAAAGCCTCATTCATAGAGGGTGACAATGAGCACTCTTTAGCAGCGAAAGCCGAAGAAGGCATGCTTACACGCCGCTTGAGACAGGAAAAAGCAGCCAAATCACTTTTTCACGATATAGAAGATGAGCACGATATAGAATCGCACTCATCCACTTTGCGCTCATCCCACGCTTCTCAAAATGCGGAGCACAGCTATGCCTATGCCCACAGCAGCGGGATGCAAAGTGACACTGCCCGGATTCAGCATGATCAACTTGCTTTTGAAAATCAGAAAACGCAGTTGTTACCGCCCCAGCCGCACGCACGAAATATAAGATGGCAATCTGGCTTTGGCGTTTGGTTAGTTGAGCAACCGCATGACTTCCGGCTGCAGTTTTCGATTGAGTTTTTACTCTACTGGATGGCCTATAGCGATGAGCGTTACGATCCGGAATTGAAAAAGCGCCTCTTTACCGCTAGAGACCTGGATGAGCAGGACCTGATTAAACGCTGGGTACTAAAGCAGGATAGGCTCGCTTTTGCAGATGTGGTTTGTTGGATGCAAACGCAGACCAGCCAACCGCAGCGAGAGCAGACTTTGGCACTCCTCATGGCTCTGCTAATTGATGAGTACAGTATTAGCCCTGTCCAAAACACCTTACTGCGATTTTTTGCAGATGCGTTTGGTATTGAGAAGCATGCGCTCGAAACGCGTTTCGAGAAATCGTTTGGGCACCCACTCCCGGATCTGCCGCGACCAGATAAGTCAGCTTGGTGGGCAAAACAGGATGACGCCACGATCGAATATTGGGAACCACAAAACTTGCAATCGCTGCCTGAACGCACCCAACTTTTGGCCAAATTTGGCCTGAGCGATGATGCTGATGATACTGCTGTAATACAAGCCTTTAGACGAGCCGCGAGGCGATGCCATCCGGATCGTTTTTCCTCCTTGGGCAATCGTGAACATATGCTTGTCGCCCGTCGCTTTAGCCGCTACGAAGAAGCGAGAGATTTAATACTGGGAGTATCAGTGTGAGAAACTACTTTGCCGCAATTGGCCTGAATCGACTGGCCTCAGTAGCTGATATTGATGCTGGAATCAACTCACTATCCGCTAGCGAACTCGCTGAAGAAGATGATTTAAAAGAGATTTTGACTACATCAAGGGAATACAAGCACTACCAGCGATTGCATTTGCAATATGAAGCCATGGCGGCTGTACTTGCACACGACAATTGCAGGCTACCAATGGACAATCACAACTGGCAAAAGCGTTTGGTAGAGTTTGAAGCGGACGAGGAGTCGCTGGACCTGTCTGATTAAAATTGCTCGGCTTTGTTTTATTAGCCAGCATGCCTTGGATCATGTACCCGGCAGGCACGCTCGGCAGCAGCCAACGCAGCTCTGGAGCCGATTAACGAAAAGCTATATAGATTTCCGGCTTTATCCCGTAATCGAAAGCGAGTGCCACCATCGACTTTAATTCGCATGGCAATTCGACGTTGAAGATTAACGTTTAGATAGATTGCGGCGTGATCAATGTTGTCATCTACCAGCACGGGGAAATCAATTGGTGAGCCATCAACTTCTGCTCGAAACCAGTTGAGGTCACTCAATTTGCGATTTCCAAGCCCGATATGTACAGAAAAAAGTGGGGCACAGCCAAAGCGTGGAATAAACCCAATACGCAAGTGCGCACCGGACCAGTTAGACGCAGATGATTCGCCAAAGTACTCTACTAACAGAGAGTTATCACTTAAAACGTTTTTCTGCGCGCCTGACACCCAATCCCTGTGCCGCACCCTGTCAATCTGTGCCACAACTTCTGTCATCAGACAGGCTGCTAGCGCTAACGCCACTAGGCCAGATCTGTAAATCGACACCACGATGGAACTCCAAATACAACCTGCCAAATAGTTTAACGGAAACCGACCGTTTGCACACAATCTATGACGCAATTGGATAAAGGCGCATATTTTGCTATCCAGTTCTCACTATCAAGAGAAATCTGGTTAAAAAAATGATTTTGATGACTTTAAAATTCGGTCTGCCGATACTTCTCGGCTACATTCTTTTTATTGGGTTTTCCGGGCGATTCATACCCTTCCGAAAGCCTGCAGTCCTCGCACAAAGACCATCCTGGTTTCTGGGGCTATGGGTTGGCACCTCAGTGGCGGCACTTTTAATACTGAGCATGCACATGGCTTACCAGCTCGAGCTGGCACAAGTGCGCGGCTTGGCGAAGCCTGCAGCATTCGCCTTGGTTATCGCTATATTGCCTGGATTGATCGGGTATCTGGTCTATCGCCGCAAGATCAACAAGTCCATAGAAGAGTCACGAAGCGGCTTGGCGAATAGCACACTTGAGCAGAATTTCGGGGCTTTGAATAACACTTTGAAATTTGAGGACTCCACTTTGCGACTTGAACCCATGAACGCAATAGATGACTCGGATACCGACACAATAATATGGCGAGAATCTGACGAGACGGATCAAATCGACGCCCAAATTGATGAAACTGACATCTTTACGGATACTGCAGCTGAAGTTGATTTCGATGCTAAGTTCGAAACCAAGGCAATGACTGAAGCTGTAGCGATGGCCGATGCAAATGCTGAATTAGAGGCCGAATCTGAGGCCGAATCTGAGGCCGAATCTGAGGCCGAATCTGAGGCCGAATCTGAGGCCGAATCTGAAGCCGAATCTGAAGCCGAATCTGAAGCCGAATCTGAGGCCGAATCTGAGGCCGAATCTGAGGCCGAATCTGAGGCCGAATCTGAAGCTGAATCAGAGGCTGAATCAGACGTTAAAGCGATGGCCGATGCCGATGCCGATGCCGATGCCGATGCCGACACTATCCTGTTTGCCCAGGCGAACACAACACAGAGCCTCTACAATGAGCAATCTCAGAAAGAGGCATCTACCGATAAATCAATGGTTGCCAACACTAACGGTCAATCGCTAGCGCAAGCATCAGTATCAACATCACCAAGCGCTGAGATCGCTACCGAAGCACTTGCAACTGCGCACAACATCTTTTCTGATAATTCAGAACACAGCACTGATGCGCTTGTCGACAGTGCCAGCAAGTCAGCTGGCGTCAATTTAATTGCTCCCGCTTTCCATATTGTCCCGTCGAGGAACATTGGCACAGCACTGATAGCGCCCATGGAAGATGAAACATTAGAAGCTGCGCACGAGAACAAAACGGTTCTGCAAGCCCCTACTCTAAACTGGAAGCAACGCAATACTGTTAATACCAGCATACTGGATGACAGCATTCGTAGAGCGCAAGAAGAAGAAATCTGCACACTGCGGAAAGAGCTAAAGCAAGAGAGTGCCCAACGTCGTGAACTCGAAAACCATTTACGAGCAACGCGCAGGGGACTCGCCGAACTAGAATCAGAATCAAAGCTTAAAGCAACAGAAAAAGCCTCAGCATTGATCGAACTAGAAAAAGAACTGGAACAGAAAATTAGAACTGCTTCAGCAGCTCAAGCACGGGCAGAGCGAGAGGCAGTAAAACGTGCTGAAGCCGAATCCGTTTTGCTGGAACTCAAACATGATGCATTAAAAGCAACGACTGAAGCACGTACTAGCACTGAAGCAAGAGCACGTGCATTAAGCACAGCAAATAAAGCAACAACTTTCGCCAGACAGGCGATGAGCGTTCGCTCAAAACTTGAAAGCGAATTGCAACGGACAAATCAAGCGCTTAACAGTAAACAGGACACCATCAGCAGTCTTATAAAAGCTTTGGAAAAAGAAAAGCGCAGAACAGAAGCAGACGTTACTGCCATGGCCAAGCAATTAGTACTGCATGAAAAACAGCTTCAGGCCCGACGCAGCCTCGAGGAAGTATCCAGAAGTGTTGACAAAAACCTCAGAAACCGACTAGTAAAGAAAATTGCACGCTCTAAACAGATGGATACTGAGTAAATCACGCATCTACGATAATCAAATACGATAATCGCATATAGTGATCGCAGGCACCAGCCTGTGATCACTCTATTTAAATATCTTCACTCTGCTAGTAAATACAAATCTAAAATTAAATATAGATCTGCATGCAAGTGACATCTTGTAAGCGAGTCGGTTATCCAGATACGCACGAAATTTCCAACCGTACCCACAATCCATATTTTTCGCTGGACTGCGTCATAGATTTCATCTTGTACGGGCTAAAACCCAAAATACAAACTGGCAAATCATCTGTTATATGGAGTATTGCCGACAGTAAGTTTGTGCTCACAGCTGACCCAGGAAAAATTTATCTATTCGTTTTTTAACTGATTGACCATGAGAAGTTTTGTATGCCCGTCATGCTGAAATACTTCAACTGGTTTCCAGCCGATCTTTCTATATAGCCCACCGTCCAATCGCAAGGTCTGAAGATAAAGCGCTTCGATATCATATGTGTGTGCAAGCTCTACAGCTTGCTGAATTAGCGTTAGGCCAACCGACTTACCTCGAAATTCTGGTTTTACAAAAACACCGCCAAGCCAATGCTCATGTTGTGAATACAATGATAATTCTCGAATTTTTACTTGTGCAACGCCCATGAGATTTTCACCTTCAAGAGCCACGACAGCTTGAGGAATTTCGTTGCTCTGTAGATAACGTTGTAATGAAGCTTCAATATCCGACTGGTTCAACCTTGGATTGAAGTGACCCCATTCCTGAAAGTACAGTTCAGCAATCTCACTAACCAAATCAATGGAGTTAGAAAGCTGTACTAATTTCATAGGGATTTGTATTTTGATTCTGTGGATATAGTCCGCTGTTAGCTGAAATATATCTGAATGATAGCGTTTAGCTAATAGTAAGATTGTGCCCAAAGCGGCTCAAGATCTTCCATTAGCATTTATGCTTCACAGTAAAGGCAACAATTTTTAAAAGAGTGGCAACTCTGTTGTGTCCCTTAACTCTTCTAGAACAAAGCTAGCCGACACATTGTGCATTGGAACTCGTTTAATGAGTCGTTTGTAGAACTCGTTTTACCCCTCAATATTCCCCTCAGTCGAAGCGACTCTGTAAAGGTTGTAATCAAGATCCCCGCTCATACGCTAAGCAGAGACAACTTCAGTCATCTCGTTTAAGGCTTTTTGGTTGTTTATGAAAGCGCCAAGACCCACCCTATGAGAAAAGTTAGCCGCATCAAATGGATTTGATTCGATGGCTACTTGCAAGGCCTCAGCATGACCTCATCACTTGGGAGTACAATTCACGTGCAATATTAACTCACGCACTCACGCGTGCAGATGAGTTTGATTTATCGCTTGTTGATCTTGCTCTGCTGTTTCTGGATCAATAACACGGACTCTACGAACATGGCGAACGGAGGTAGCATCGAGCCGGCGACGAGCAAGGTGCTCATTACGACTCTCACTTAGCTCATTGGCTTTGCGCTGCATGCTGATCATGCACCATACTGCTGTAAGATAGACCAATAGAAACGCCACTAACAATGGCACTCCCAGACTAGTGATAAAGGCCACAACCCCCGCAAACAAAATCGTACAACCCGCGATTATCCCCATTACTTGATATGGATTCATGTCATCGCTCTTTTATTATTTGTAACAATATTTATAAGGTACAAGCTGAATATACTCTCTGATTTGTAACAAGGCAATAGTGTTAAAAAGTTGACACCTTTTGCTTCTAGAA
>CALHRQ010000135.1 GCA_938038175.1 uncultured Granulosicoccaceae bacterium
TAGCAAAAGCAAAAGCAAAAGCAAAAGCAAAAGCAAAAGCAAAAGCAAAAGCAAAAGCAAAAGCAACTCTAACTCCACAATTGATAACGCCTTTAAACCGTCCTGGTTCGCTAGATGGTATCAGTGTTATAGAACAACAATATTCAGCGCAATACGATAGTCTGGTTCAGCTTCGTGAGTCTGTAGTGCCACTTAGAGCCGGCTTTGGCCATACATATTATACCTACCCATCTAGACCAAGAAATGCTGCTGATGGTGTATCAGACTACGCCTTGAATGGCCCTGTAGTGGTGAATCAAACTTACGATCAATTTATACCGGTATATGTTGCACCAAAAATGTATTCAAATACACCTTTGATCTATCATGACAATACCCCTGATCCAAGACCATTAATAACGCGTTTAGATGGCATACCAGATTATATTTCTGCAAACAAAGTTCCACCTGCACCGCTACTGGATAGTGATTCCGATATCGCAAAACTGTGGATAAGAGAGTTTAGTTACCCGGGCACAAGATACATAAGCCCAATTCCTGCAATTAAAGTTAAGAATCCTGTAATACCGCGCAGAGCACCGAGTCAGCCTGCGATACCGTTAGTATCTCCAGAAGTGGACGATGTGCCTGTTATCATTATTGATCCGGTAGCGGTGCCTGATCCTGAACCGCAAAGTAAACCAGACTCTACCCCCGGAAAGCCGCCAAAAAAGAAGAAACCCTATAAAGGATTTAATGGCAGTATCACGTTGTCTAACAGATCCTTTGATGGCAAGGGCTTTAGTCTGACCTCTGGATTGTCATTTAAGCCCATAAAAGACAGCTTCTGGTTCGCCCGTAGCTCCGTTAGCTATCGGCCTGGCGATGGAGAATTCCGGTACACATGGGGCATTGGATATGATGACTGGCATCCCGGTACGATTGCAGCTCAATTGAATCATTGGGGGCCTTTGCGGCCAGGAGATGGGCTGGATTTTGAGAATGCTGTTGCTTCATTGGCTTACAAATTCAAAAAAAATGAATTTATGAAACGCAATAAAGTATCCAGTACTATTACCCTAAGTCAAAGAATATCGGGTGACCCAGTGCTTAGCTGGAGTAACAACTGGAACTTCAAATCTAAATGGTTTGTTCGTTCAAGCCTTATCCAACCATTGAAAGATGGTGACCTTTCGTGGACTTATGGGTTTGGTTTTACCAACTATAGCGCTAATACTTTTAGCTTGGAATACAATAACTGGGGTTTTAATAAGGCGTTTCAAGATAACTTTACCAACAATGGTATTGTCTCTTTTACCTATCGTTGGCGTCGTTGAGCTCTTTTAGTACTTACTGAATCAGAGTCAATAATGCGTTGCTGACTCACAAAAACGTAACTACTCAAGAAATACAGAAGTTATGCAGCATACTAATTTTGCTCGCCCGATGCCTATTTTGTGAAGTTGATCGAATTTACTATACCAACTATTGTTAAGTGCACATGTTGCATATTTATATTGGGATTAAATTCGTTAATCAGAGCCGCATCACGAGTCGTTTCAATGGTTTGTAAGTAATGCAGTATTTGCCAACCAGAATTTCAAGAATTTGCTGTAAAGGGCGAAAGTGTATCTATCTAAGCGGCTCTTTGTAGAAGTGAATTGAGATGGAAGGTCAGTCTGCACTGGTAGTGGATAATGATGCTCGGTCCTGCATCAATCTCTCGAGCATGCTGGAGAAACTCGGTTTTTCAGCGGTTTCTGCCAATAGTGCTGAAGAGGCGCTGAGGATTCTTGAGACATCTGGCATAGCGCTGGTTTTGTGCGATTGGCAAATGTCAGGCATGAACGCTACCGAGTTGTGCGAGGCTCTGCGCAAGAGAAGCAGTGAAAGCTATATCTACTTTGTTTTGCTAACTGGAAGCAGCGACTCTGAATTCATTAGTAAAGCACTCAAAGCGGGCGCTGATGATTTTATGCACAAACCTGTTGATCCATCAGAATTGGGTGTGCGATTACAAAGTGCAGCGCGCATTATTGAATTGCAAAGGAAACTAACTGAGCGAAATGCCTTCCTTGAATTTGCATATCAGAGTGTCACAACCGATCTTAAAATAGCCGCAAAAGTACAAGAAGACCTATTGCCTAGACAATTTCGGCTAGCAGTTCTTGATACTAATTGGGTGTTTAAACCTGCTAATTTTGTTGCCGGAGATATGTTTGACTATTTCCCGCTGGGTGACGATTACTTCGTTTTTTACATTCTTGATGTCGAGGGGCATGGTATTGCATCGGCGCTAACATCCTTTGCCATAAATAATCAACTAAACCCATCAAGCCATGGTTTATGTTCGCGCTCTTTGAAAATTCAAAAAGGAGTGCCTGAAGCGGTAGTTGACACGGTAAGCAACTTAAACCGTCAGTTTCAAGGAAATTTGAATAGCAGCCGATACTTCACAATGATATACGGGGTTATCGAAGTTTCAACCGGTATGGTGACGATGACGCAAGCGGGTCATCCAGCTGCTGTGCATTTACCTGTTAAGTCGGGTGAACCGATCGCTCTTGGCGATGGGGGAATGCCAGTCGGCATGCTTGAAGAGGCAAGCTACAGTCCTATTTCCTGTCAGTTAGCTGTGGGAGACCGATTATTCCTCTATTCTGATGGCATGTTGGAGTGCCAGAATGATGATGGTGAGTTTTATGGAAGTGAGCGGCTATTGAAGCGAATTGGTGAATGGAAAGATTTGCCAATAGAAGAATTGGGCGATTTGTTCGATGGAGAAATAAGCAATTGGAATGGTACTGAGGCATTTGACGATGATGTCTCGATGGTCATCCTCGAATTTACTGGAAAACGATAATAATAAAAGTTCGGAATTAATAATATGAGCTTCCAAACAATAACAAAAGATGGTGTAGCGGTCGTAACAGTGACCAATTCAAGGCTTGATGCGAGTATTGCGCCAGAATTAAAGCAGGTTGTCAGTGACGTGATCGAAGCTGGTTCTACTCGCATTATGATAGACCTGGATTCTGTGCAGTTTATGGACAGTAGCGGACTCGGTGCTGTGATATCCAGTTTCAAACTAACCGGTAAAAAGGGTGATTTTGTGATCTGTAATATGAATGAAAGTGTTAGAGAGATATTCACACTCACCCATATGGACAGACTTTTTGAAATATATACAAGTTCAGATGAGGGTTTTGCGCGTCTATGCGCTTAATCGAATTGCATAATCGAATCTCGAGTTAAGGCTATGGAAAGTGGTAAAATCAATCTGACTATTGAAAGCGACTTAAGCCAGGTGCAACATGTAGGCGAAGCTGTTCGTGTTCTGTCCAGTCAACTTGAACTGGATGGTGCGATGCCGAGTAGTGTTGAGCTTGCAGTTGTCGAAGCGGTTAATAATTCTATAGAGCATGCATATGCCTCTGAGTGTGGAAATACAGTAGAAGTTTCGTTTGAGTATGACAAAGACTGCCTGCAAATTTCCATCAGTGACTATGGCACTCCAATGCCTCGAAAAATAGTGGAGATGCTTGACCAGAGCGAAGTGCGTATGCCTTCCGGCCATGTAGGTGTTGATTCATTACCTGAATCAGGATGGGGTGTGCAATTGTTAAAATCAGTGTGCCATAGAGTGTCGTATGCTCGCTGTAACCGAAAAAATAATCTTTCTTTATCCTTTAAACGCGCAGCTGAAAAGCATCCAATAACTGCTGCGTAATCTATAAGGTTAAAGTGCTTAACTAGTGTCATTCTACTTCCAACAGTTTGAGTCACGTAGGCCGCCGGAGCCATTAAAGCACTCTGTCTATATGCAGGCGCTTGCACAGGTATGCCTGACGATGGCCATCGTTACTGGGGCCTGGTACATACATTGGAGATGGACAGCTTCTCTTAATTTTGACGCCCTGTGGCTTGCTCTGCCTCTGGTTCTAGCAGAAACGGGTGCATATATTGGTCTTGTACTCTTCGCTGTATCAATCTGGCGAGTTGACGACGTGGAAAAGAAGCCCCCACCCAACTGCGTAACCAATGTTGATTGTAGTGAAAGCCGTATGCCAGGCAATATCTCTGTTGATGTTTTTTTTCCTACCTTTGATGAAGATGTAGAGTTAGTGCGATTAAGTTTGCTAGATGCAGCAAAGATTCGTTACCCGCATGACATAACTATCAAGATACATGTGCTCGATGATGGTAATCGCTCTGACATGGCTGAACTTGCTAGGGAACTTGGTTGTAATTACATCACTAGAGAAAACAATGTCGGATTTAAAGCAGGTAATATGCGTAATGCCATGGAGCAGACTACCGGCGACTTTATTCTAATCTGTGACGCAGATACACGGCCCTTTCCCACAATTCTTGAGAATACACTTGGATATTTTCGTGATCCTGATGTAGCTTGGGTACAAACTCCTCAATGGTTTTTTGATTTACCTGAAGGACATCGACTTACTGATGCACTAAGTCAACGATTTGGGTCCTTTGGACATAAATGCGGTAAGAAAATCGAATCCTGCCTGGGTGAGATACGTGTCGGAGAAGATCCGTTTGTTAACGACCCTAAACTGTTTTACGATGTCATTTTAAGACGCAGGAATTGGGCAAATGCTTCTTTTTGCTGTGGTGCTGGTTCGATACATCGCAGAGAAGCTGTAATGCAAGCGGCCTTGCGTCAATTTGGTCAGCAAGTACAAAAAACTGCACACAAAAAAACTAATGTTCTAAGCAAACTAACGGGCGAAACTGAAACTGACGATACTGTTCGGCAATTAATTACTCAGCAAATTGCCATAGACCACGAGTTTACGCCCTATAAGTTTCATGTATCTGAGGATATTTACACATCTATAGTACTGCATTCAGATACTGAGCGAGAGTGGAAGTCGGTTATGCACCCTGATGTAGAATCCAAAATGCTCTCGCCGCAAGATCTGGTAACCTGGACGGTGCAACGTTTCAAGTATGCAGGCGGTACTCTGGATATCGCACTTAACGATGGTTTTTTATTCAAAAAAGGTTTGTCATTTTCTCAACGGATTATGTATGCATCAACTGTCTGGTCTTATCTTGGCGGACTGTGGAACACCGTATTTTTGATGGCACCAATGGTTTATTTTTATTTTGCTATTGCACCTGTTAGTGCTTATTCTCTGGATTTCTATAAACATATCTTCCCTTTTCTGATACTGACTGAGTTAAGCATGATTTTCGCTTTTTGGGGTCTGTCCGGGCGGAAAGCAAAATTCAGCTATCTGGCTTTTTTTCCAGTAAATCTCAAGGCTATATGGACTGTGCTGTGCGGCAATAAAATCAGTTTTCCGGTTACGCCAAAAGAAAGGCAAGATGGTACATTTGCTGAACTGATTTGGCCACAAATAAGTATCGTTGTATTGACGATTGTAGGAATGGTGTTCGCTTGGGTACGGTTAGTGTTAGGTTCTTCTAATCTGAATTTATCGGGGTTATTGATCAATTCTTTCTGGGGACTCAATAATGTGCTTGCTTTGTCAGGTATTATTTATGCCGCTTTCTGGACACCGCCCAAAACCGATAATGTAGAAGACGAAGCTTCTCTGAACAACAATTTTGCGCGTGCTGCATGAGTAACTTTAAAACAGGACTTGTCAAGGCGCGTAGTAATATCGCTTTTATAATTGGCTTGACTCTCGCTTTTGGGCTTGTAAGTTCTTTGGAGTCTTGGAATCCAGTGACCGCTAAAGTTGAAGATAAGCCTACTTCGCAAGCTGAGTCTGGCATCATAAAAACAGAAATCGTTTTAGACAAGACTATTGTCGCAAAGCAACAAAGACGCGCTTTAACAGATCAGGAACGTCAGTGGGCAAAAATTGCCTGGAAGTACTTTGAGAATAACTACCAGCCCGAAACGGGGATGGTTAATTCAGTTGACAATTATCCAGCTTCCACTATGTGGGATACCGCTTCTTATTTGTTAGGGCTTGTGTCTGCCCAGCGCCTGGGCATTGTTGATAAAAAGACCTTTAACGATCGTGTGTCAAAGTTATTAGATTCACTGGCAAGTATGGATTTGTTTGAAAATAAATTACCCAACAAATCGTACGATACCCGATCACTTGCCATGGTGACCTATGCCAATGAGGAAACAGTGCGCGGTATTGGTTGGTCAGCGATTGATGTTGGTAGAATCATGGTGCCACTTAATGTGTTAGTTTGGAATTATCCCGAGCATACGCAGGGTGTGGCAAATGTACTCTCTCACTGGCAACTTGCAGCGCTAGAGCAAAACGCAGAAATGTACGGTACCGATGTTGATGAGCAAGGTGTGACGAACGTCCTGCAAGAGGGGCGATTAGGATATGAAGAGTATGCAGCAAAGGCTTTACAGCTGATCGGCATGGATCTAAGTAATGCATTAGACTACGAAAAAAATACGCAGTTTGAAACTATTTACGGTATAGACATAGCCACTGATCAGCGAACCCCCGAAGAGTTTGGTGCCCTTAACTATGTTGTGTCTGAACCCTATGTACTTGACGGTTTGGAGTATGGTTGGGATCGTTACTCACGTGAGTTGGCAGCCCGAGTGTATGAAGTACAGCAAAAACGATATGAAGAAACCGGTGTGCTGACTGCAGTAAGTGAAGACAACATTGATGAAGCCCCATTTTTTATCTACAACACAGTTTTTGCCGATAGCAAAGCCTGGAATGCAATTAATGATAAGGGTGAAGATTTGTCTGAGTTCCGTAGTGTGAGTACCAAAGCCGTGTTCGGGTTTCATGCTTTGTACGGCACTGACTATGCTACGCTCTTAATGGATCATATATCGAATGCCTTTGATATTGACCGAGGGTGGTACTCAGGGATTTATGAAGCCAGCGGTAAAGCCAATAGCGCTATTACTGCCAACACAAATGGTATTATTCTGGAGGCGTTGCACTACATCGAAAACGGGCCGATTATGTCGCTTGGTACTGGTGCAAAAGTATCTGTTGCAGATTTAGAAACCGAATAAAAGTCTCTCTGGGTGTGTTTATACTTTGTGAATTTCCGCAAGGGAAAATCAGTCCAGCCAACACAGCAACGATCCTTACGGCTACAAAGCGCTATAATTGGGTTCTTGGTTAAACTTTCAGGTTCCTGACATTGTTCGATAGCATGGTTTCATCGCAAACACATAAACTGGTTGGGGATATTGGCGGAACCAATGCACGCTTTGCGCTGCTCGATAGTTCGAATAAACCTATGCCCAAAAGTGCTGAGACACTCGCCACCGCCGATTTCCCAGATATGGCTTCTGCCATTCGACACTTTATGGGTAAGCGCTCTATCAAGAGCTTAACAGCAGCATCACTTGCGGTAGCGACGCGGGTGTCAACTGACGACATCTCGTTTACGAATAACAGGCGCTGGTCTTTTTCTATCGATGCCGTCAAACGATCATTGGATATCGACCAATTGCATATCCTTAATGACTTCACTGCACTTGCGTTATCAGTTCCTCACTTATCCGAGAATTTTCTTGTGCAATGTGGTGGCAAGGTAGCGGTGCCGGATAGTGCAATTGCTGTTATCGGACCGGGCACTGGATTAGGTGTTTCTGGCCTGTTGCCGGATGGCAAAGGTGGATGGTTTGCATTGCATTCTGAAGGTGGGCACACCAGCGCTGCGTGTCATACAGATAGAGAGATTGCGGTGTATCAACGTTTACGCTCACTATACGGTCATGTTTCTGCCGAGCGGTTTCTGTCTGGCCCTGGTCTGGTTCTGTTGCATGATGCCTTGCGTGTTATAGATGGGCAAGCACCTAGAGAGCTACTTCCAGCGGAAATTACTGATCAGGGTCTCGCCAATACAGATTCTTACTGCCGTGAGACTTTGTCCATGTTCTGCGCATTACTGGGCTTGTGTGCTGGTAATTTGGCGATAACCTTGGGGGCGACAGGTGGCGTTTTCATAGGTGGGGGTATTGTCCCGAAGCTTGGGCAATTTTTTCACGATTCAGAATTTCGTGCGCGCTTTGATGAAAAGGGCCGTGTTTCGAATGCATTGCTTGGAATTCCTGTGTTCGTGATCACAGAGCCGTATCCTGCTCTAACAGGCGCTGCACAATTGCTATAAGCGCATTGTTTAAGTAAGTGCAATGGTTGCATTTAAATGTGCCGGTATATGCGCTATTTGACTGCTGGAAATGATTTCCTCGCTTGAATTAACTAAAAATGGCACCAGTTTATCCTTCAGGTAATTCTTAAGGGGTTGTTATGACAGCTTATCGGCAAGATCCTTTTATCAATATGGAAAACATAAGCAAGTTTCAGCAGGAACTTGGCAAATTGCTCGAAGGCCACTGGATTAAACCTTCTACCAGGCATGACCGTGATGGAAACTGGCAGCCAGCGATGGATATTCTTGAGAGCGCTAACGCCTATCAGTATGTTCTGGATCTTCCGGGTGTACAGCTTGATGCAGTGACAGTAAACATACACCGAGGTGTGTTAACCATCGGTGGTGAACGCCGTCCAAAATATGCCAGTAAATATGATGGCGAAAATAGTCATCCGCAACCACACTCCAACGAATTCACTGCTACCCAAATAGAAAGGCAATCCGGTCGATTTTTAAAAACAGCCACGTTGCCTGATGATGCTCAAGAGGAAGATTGTTCGGCACAAATGGATAATGGCGTATTGACAATTACCGTGTCAAAAACCAGTGTCGTGGCGCCTCGTAATATTCCAGTCAACCGTACAACTTAAAACGCGTCAATTATCCAAGTTATTCGTGCTGCACGGTGCCCGGCTGTGCAGCAAAAAAATGAGATTTATGATGATAGCGTTCAAGTGATTCTACTCCCAAATGTAGCCTTGATTCAAAAGCGAGGAATTAGAGATCTGTTGCAGGTAACAACGTATTAATGAGCCCGTTAATGCGCATAACCTGACTACCGCAATTGCTCAGTGTGTTCTCTTGCAGTAACAATAACGAGTTGAGATCATACTCACAATAGAAATCAGCGGTAATATTTTCGTCAGGAAGGCTTTCAAGAATAAACAACTGCTCAGTTGAGTCATATTTTATTAAAGCGCCAGCTTCTGGCGCTGGCCTTTGCGGTTGATCAATCAAGTCTGTTTTTTCCGGGATGATCCACAAGGTGTTTATTCGTAGCGACGCCTGTTGCTGAACACATTCGCTCGCATCGCTTTCCATCATTCCTGAATTGCAGGTTGCCGTTCTATAGAATGTGGCAGACTGTGTGAATATTGGTACCGCACCTATGGCATATGGTAACTCACAATCAATACTCAGCAAAGCTTGACCCAATGCTGGATCGAATGCGCCCAGGCATTGTGATTCCTGTTCAGTGAGTAATTCACCTTGTTGCAATCCTTGATTCAGACGTAGAAGCGGACGGCTGCTGAGTGTGTGAATCAATCCGAACATCTCGCCGAGCGGACGATTTCGTTCAGCGTTTGGTATGAATAATTCGCTATTTTCGACTTCAACAAAGAGATTGTCCTGAGCTGAATTTACACCATTGTTTGTGTTTGTGTTTGTGTTTGTGTTTGTGTTTGTGTTTGTATCTGTATCTGTATCTGTATCTGTATCTGTATCTGTATCTGTATCTGTATCTGTATCTGTATCTGTATCTGTATCTGCATCTGCATCTGCATCTGCAGTTGAGTCTTTTTCCGTTCCTGAAGCAGCAACTGGTGAGTCGTCCAAATCCATACCTGATGGATTAACGAGGTTGATGTTGTCAGTCAAGCCGTTGTTAATCAGTGGGTCCAACTGTGCATTCTCAAACGTCTCATTGCCGAATGATTCATTGCTGATAGTTTCAATTTGTAGGTCGAGGTCTGGGCCATCGTTGTTTAACGATGCAGGACCCATTACTGCGGCTGCAACGCTGTTACTTGGGTCTGGTTTGTTAAGCTCTTCTGCAACGATGGCCGATTCGCTTGTTGGTTCTGGATTGGTTTCTGTTATCAGTGGATCGGTTGGTGATGAATTGCTGCAACCTACAGAAAGGAGCACCGCTGCAAGGCATGGCAACCTCACTAAAAACGACACAAAACCTCTTTGCTGCGCAGAATTAGGCGCAGGCATAAACTTAATATCCGCCATAGTTGGTACCCACCGACCCAATTCACTAATTTTGGATTAACATACGGCAAGTAGCGGAATTTGTACAATAAGATTCGTTACGCATTCCACATATCAGAGCGAGAAAACAATGAGTAACGTGATAGATGGTAAGGCGTTCGCGGAAAAACTGCGAGCGGGTCTGGCTAAAAAGGTTGCCGTATTAAAAGACAAACACGCCTTAGTACCTGGGCTTGCGGTTGTGTTGGTAGGAGAAGATCCAGCCAGTGAAGTCTATGTTAGGAACAAAGCCAAGCAAACAGTGGAGGTCGGTATGGCCTCATTTGAACACAAGCTTGACGCGTCGACGCCAGAAACAGACTTACTTGATTTGATAAAGAAGCTTAATGCCGATGAAAAGGTTCATGGCATATTGGTACAGTTACCACTGCCTAAACATATAGACGAATCAAAAGTGCTGGACGCTATCCATTATGAAAAAGATGTTGATGGGTTTCATCTAACTAATGTGGGTTTACTCAGTACTGGTGGGGAAGGGGTTGTGCCTTGTACACCCTTGGGATGTATCATGATGCTAAAGGATCGCCTAGGTGACCTTAGCGGAAAAAACGCAGTCGTGGTCGGTCGCTCAAATATTGTAGGTAAACCGATGGCAAATTTGCTTTTGCAGGAAAGCTGTACGGTGACCATTGCACATTCACGCACTCAGGATCTTGCTGATGTTTGCCGCGCAGCCGATATTCTGGTAGCGGCCGTTGGACGGCCGGAAATGGTGCCTGGAGACTGGGTAAAACCTGGTGCGGCTGTTATCGATGTTGGTATCAATAGAATCGAACGAGATGGCAAAAAGAAACTCGTTGGCGATGTAGATTTTGATTCGGCTGCAAAGGTTGCTGGTGCAATCACGCCTGTGCCTGGTGG
>CALHRQ010000136.1 GCA_938038175.1 uncultured Granulosicoccaceae bacterium
CCCATCTGTTCGTGCAGAATGACATCAACTTTTTCTGAAGGCTCGAATGAGCGACTGTTTTTGTTAATAAATTCGATGCAGTCTATATTGTTGGCATCTGCAAGCTGACGTGCCACGTCAATAAAGCGCGAATGATCTAAAGCGTAAATTTTCTGCGGTTTTTCAGCCGCAGCTAGCATGCTGAGAATACCATTTCCAGTACCCAGATCTACGACTGTCTGGCCGGGTTTAATCAGGGATTTTATACCGGCAGCGTAGTTGCCAACGCGGACACGGTCTGAGAGCATCTTTTCGTGTTCATAGAGATCATTGAATGCCTCACGATTCCAACGGTTATAACGAATCCGACGCAAAATCACACGCAGCGTATCCAGCGGCAGGTAAGCAGCGAGTGGACCATGCAGTAACCAGCGTTTGATTGACGTACGTAGCATCATATGAGTAGACACCTAAGGGACTTCTGTTTTATTAAATCCTTCGGATCAACAGCTTATGTTGAAGAAGAGAAAATCTTATTTGGGATAGACAACATAAAATATTCTAAATTCCAAATGGAATTCCTGCCCATCATATGATTCAATCTGAAGGGCCATACCAATAGATCTGTCAATGTGCCGACAACATAAAGGCAAAAACGACCCAGCGTATACTGAGTCCGGATTATCCCAAGCCCGTGCCTCTATTATATCGAATGTGACCACCTCGAACATACCCAGCATCAGGCATACACAATCTATAAGTCATCTCTAAATTGAGATTGTGTGCTCAGACAAGACGTGTGGCGATCAAGCAGCGCAGTTAACAAGTAGTAAGTGATCAAACGGCGCCCAACCCATTACCAGCGTGCAAGAGCGATTTTGAGATGGCGTCAACATAAATCCATAGTCCGAATCCACGAATCCATTGTCTGTGTATGATGTCCGCAAGATATTGGGGCAATTTCCGAGCACGAAAACCATGTTTTGGTGCATTTTTGCCCCACTTTGAAATAGTTGGCGCTTATGTGAGAAAACCGCCCTAATATCTTCTAATTTATCTAAAATCCGGTTTGAGTATCGCTTGCGTATTAGCTACATTAGCAATCGTGCCGCTGCCAGACCACTGGTCTTCGTTTTGTTCTATCCGACGTGGCTTTGGCTGCCGCACAATATCGTTCAATCAGATCGACCCTATCAGACAGACTTGAGCCAACTGACAACATGACACGCTTTTCCGGATTCGGACTGGTTAAACACGCGCTTCAGCACCAAGAAAACTGGCAGCGCATGTGGCGCAATCCCAAACCCAAATCTTACTACGACTTTATCGTGGTCGGCGGTGGTGGGCATGGGTTAGCGACAGCCTATTATCTTGCCAAAACGCACCAAAAATCGAACATTGCCGTGCTCGAAAAAGGGTGGCTGGGTGGTGGTAACACGGGCCGTAATACCACCATTGTGCGCTCCAATTACCTTTGGGATGAAGCTGCACACTTATATGAGCATGCCATGAAACTGTGGGAAGGGCTTTCTCAGGATCTCAATTACAACGTCATGTTTTCACAACGTGGCGTCATGAATATGGGGCACACTCTGCAGGACATGCGTGACATCAACCGCCGTGTTAATGCCAATCGGCTCAATGGCATTGATGGTGAGGTGCTTGATGCCAAACAATGCCAGGAGATTGTCCCCATCATGGATTGCTCTGGCAGCACGCGATACCCAGTATTAGGTGCATCCTGGCAACCACGAGCAGGCGTTGCACGTCACGATGCTGTTGCCTGGGGTTATGCTCGCGGTGCCGATCAACACGGTGTCGATATTATTCAGCAGTGTGAGGTCGATGACATTCTAGTGGAAGACGGTGTTGCAGTTGGTGTAAATACCAAACAGCACGGCATCATCAAAGCGGGTAGGATCGGTTGTGTTCCTGCAGGGCATTCAGGCGTTTTGGCTAAAATGGCAGGGTTTGAGTTGCCAGTTGAATCGCATCCTCTGCAGGCGTTTGTTTCAGAACCCATTAAGCCCATACTTGACACAGTAGTAATGTCTAACGCGGTACATGGTTACATGTCCCAGTCTGATAAGGGTGATCTGGTTATCGGCGCGGGTATCGATGGCTATGTCGGTTATGGGCAGCGCGGTTCTTATCCTGTCATCGAACACACAGCACAGGCTATCCTTGAATTGTTCCCAATAGTTAGCCGCGTGCACATGAATCGTCAATGGGGCGGAATTGTTGATACCACACCTGATGCCTGTCCTATCCTGTCTGCAACGCCGATTGAAAATCTGTTTTTTAATTGTGGTTGGGGGACGGGTGGATTCAAAGCAACACCTGGTTCCGGGCATGTATTTGCAGATTTACTTGCCAAGGGTAAACCCAACAAACTGGCTAAGGCGTTTTCCATGTTTCGTTTTCACGATGGCGCACTGATTGATGAGCACGGTGCAGCTGGTGTAGCGCACTAATCACGGAATGACATTATGTTTTTGATCTATTGCCCGCACTGTGAAGAACAGCGTGAAGAAGATGAGTTTCATGCCAGTGGTCAGGCACATCTGGCACGTCCGGCTGACCCCGATGCTTGTAGCGATAAAGAATGGGGTGAATTTCTTTACTTTAGAAAAAACCCGCGTGGTTTACATCGCGAGCTATGGCAACACACAGCGGGTTGTCGAAAGTATTTCAATATTGCACGCGATACTGTCACTTATGAAATACACGGTAGTTACAAAGTAGGTGAAACCTATGAGCCCACTTTTCAGTCACACACTTCAGAACAGCCTGGTTCTGAGCAACGTGATTTTAAGCATCACGGCTCCGAGCAACCAAGTGACGACACCGCATCATGAATAATCTACGCACTGGTCAGTTTACACAACGCAACCGCCTGCCCGCAGGTGGACGCATAAATCGTGATGAAGAAATAACGTTTCGCTATAACAATCAGTATTACCGAGGTTTTAAAGGCGATACCCTGGCATCGGCATTAATTGCCAATGGCGTTAGTGTTGTCGGTCGAAGCTTTAAGTACTCACGGCCACGCGGCATTATGTGTGCCGGTGTTGAAGAGCCTAATGCGATCATGCAAGTTGGTTCAACTGAGGCGACTCAAACACCCAATGTGCGCGCAACAGAACAACCTTTGTTTCAAGGCCTTGTAAGCAGTGCAGTTAACGGCTGGCCAAGCGTTAATGTTGATGCCATGAGTGTGGTTGGCAAGTTGGGTGGTGATGTAATGGGGCCAGGTTTTTACTACAAAACCTTTATGTATCCTGCGTCAATGTGGGAAACCTACGAAAAATTTATTCGTAAAGCGGCAGGGCTTGGCCGTTGTTCTACCAGAATCGACCCAGATCGCTATGACCATATGAATCATCATGTTGATGTGTTAGTGGTGGGTGCTGGCCCTGCAGGGTTAATGGCAGCACTTGCTGCAGCCGGAACGGGCGCAAGAGTAATGTTAGCCGATGAACAGACCGAAGTAGGTGGGAGCTTACTGTTCAGTACGCAAGAGCTAAATGGAAAACCAGGGTTGGATTGGGTCGCTACAGCATGTGATGCACTTGATAATAATGCCAACGTAATCCGTTTGGCTCACGCCACCGTTACCGGTTACCACGATCATAACTTTTTAACTATCAGTGAACGACGTACTCACCATTTAGGTGATTCGGCACCGGCAGGACAAACACGCGAACGTTTACACAAAGTGCGTGCTGGTGTTGTCATACTGGCCACTGGTGCACACGAACGTCCATTAGTATTTGCCAACAATGATCTGCCTGGGTGCATGGTGTGTTCTGCGGTATCACATTATATTCGTCGCTATGCAGTGGTGCCTGGTGGTTCACTGGTTGTCATGACCGCTAACGACAGTGGGTATCAGTGTGCATTCGACTGGTTTGATGTTGGACGCGAGGTTACTGCTATTGTCGATACCCGTGCAGTAGCAGGAAGTGATGTTGTTGAAGGTGCGAAAAGTCGTGGTATTACGGTAATTCCTGCTTCTGCTGTGGTGGAAGTTAAAGGTAGTAAACGTGTTAAGCGGGCCGTTGTTTACGCAATAAGTGAAAAAGGTAATTTTGTTAAGGGCGACGCTCGGGAACTAGACTGCGATACAGTTGCCACATCAGGCGGCTGGAGTCCTGCCGTACATTTGTCCTGCCACACTGGTAGTAGACCAGTCTGGCGCGATGACATTATTGGATTTGTGCCAGGAGCAACACATGAAAACCGTTTCGAAGTCGGTAGTGTCGCTGGTGAGCACGATTTGTCAGATGCTCTAAAGCATGCTGCCAAGATTGGATGTCAGGCGGCAAATAAAGCGCTTGATGCGCAACATGCCAATAGTGTTGCCATACCGCAGTGTGATGCTGTCAATAGCGCTGCTCCTATGGCTATTTTTCATATACCTCATCCCAAAGCCCCTAGCAGAGCGCCAAAGCAGTTTGTTGATATGCAAAATGATGTGACGGCGAGCGGCATACAAATGAGTACACGTGAGGGCTTTGAATCTATCGAGCACGTCAAACGTTATACCGCGATGGGCTTTGGAACTGATCAAGGAAAAACAGGTAATGTTAATGGTATGGCGATTGTTGCTAACACGCTTAACCAAACCATTGCAGAAACAGGCACAACGGTTTTTCGCCCTAACTACCGGCCAGTGACTTTTGGTGCAGTGGCAGGTGCGCATGTCAAGGAGCTATTTGATCCTAAGCGTTTTAGTGCAATGCACCGTTGGCATCTGGACAATGGTGCAAAGTTTGAAACGGTTGGACAGTGGATGCGCCCTTGGTATTTTCCGCGTGATGGAGAGAACATGCACGATGCGGTTAATCGTGAGTGCCTTGCTACCCGCAACGACGTTGGTATTCTCGATGCATCAACACTTGGCAAAATTGACATACAGGGAAAAGACACCAGAGAGTTTCTAGGCCGCGTTTATACAAACGCCTGGGCAAAGCTTGCACCTGGTCGGTGTCGTTATGGGCTTATGTGTGGTGAGGATGGCATGGTGATGGATGATGGTGTGACCTCCTGTCTTGCTGATAATCATTTCCTGATGACGACCACGACAGGCGGGGCTGCGAATGTTCTTAACTGGCTTGAGATCTATCATCAGACCGAATGGCCGGAAATGGATGTGTATTTTAATAGTGTAACTGACCATTGGGCAACGCTGAGTATTGCTGGGCCGAAGAGTGCGTCTCTATTAAAAGAGTTATGCACTGATATTGATCTGAGTGAAGATTCTTTCAAGTTTATGGATTGGCGTAGCGGTAATGTTGCAGGTGTGCCTGCGCGTGTTTATCGCATCTCGTTTACCGGTGAGCATTCGTTTGAAATTAATGTTGCTGCGCATTATGGTTTGCACGTTTGGAAAGCCCTGTTTGAACATGGTGTGAAATACAACCTGACGCCTTATGGAACAGAATCCATGCACGTTCTGCGTGCAGAAAAAGGGTTTCTTATTGTGGGGCAGGACACAGATGGTTCTGTCACACCAGAAGACTTAAACCACGGGTGGGCTGTGTCTTACAACAAGCCCTATAGCTTTATTGGCAAGCGTGGCATGAGAAGAGAAGACTGCTTACGCCCCAATAGAAAGCAGTTAGTCGCGCTTGCCACAAAAGAGCCAGATGTTGTTTTACCAGAAGGTGCGCAAGCGGTTAGAAACCCTCGGCAAAGTATTCCCATGACTATGGTAGGGCATATTACTTCAAGCTACTACAGTGCTAATTTGGGTAGAAGTATTGCGATGGGTTTGATACGTGATGGTATTAACCGCATGGGCGAATCGGTGTATTTTCCTTTGGCGGATGGAAGAACGATAGAGGCGACTATTGTCGGAACGGATTGGTTCGCAGAATAGATCAGCTGCATTGATCGACGAAATAAGTTTGCTAAACGCATGTGATACGTTATCACTGCATCAATTTTTTGGCATACCGGTGCGGTTGAAATTGCCTGGGTAAAGTAATGAAAAATGAAATAGATAATATTCTGGTTAACGATCAGTTTGCAGCAGAAACACAAATGCAAGCTCAAGCGTTTGCTGGTCTGGTAAAACCGGTTGCTGAGACACCTCTGCATCATGCGGAGTTTAAAAGTCTTGCTATAAAACAGGCTAAGTCTGAATATGGTATCTGGTTATTAGAGCAAAACCTGACTGGGCTTTTAACTGTGCGGGCACGTGAAAATAAAACACAGGTTAACGCCGCTATCTCAGCGTTGCTGGGTATAGATCTACCAGATAGACTGCAATGTGTGTCAGGGCAGGCTGCATTGGGTGAAGCTGCAACGAATGCCACGGTTAGCATTCGCTGGATGTCACCGGATGAATGGTTATTGTCTGCACCAGTTGAGCATCTCTTTTGGCTTGAAACACGATTGCGCGAGCGCACGGTCGGAAAGTCTGTTGCCTTTGTCAATGTGTCTGGCGGTTTTACCTTGCTGCGTGTGGGAGGTGCTGACTTACTGTTGTTGCTTAAAAAGAGTACACACTACGATGTACACCCATCACACTTTACGCCAGGGAAAACGGTAAACACGCTGTTTGCAAAGTCCCAAGTGACCATGACCTGTATATCCGAAAACGAAGTTGAGCTTATTGTGCGTCGTAGTTTCGCTGATTACATCTGGCTATGGTTACAAGATGCCAGTCGTGAGTACGGTTTGAGAATCGATACACCTGAAGTCACATAGCAGTCATGGGTGTACTAGACGGATTGCTGGTTGTTGCCATTGAACAAGCAATCGCAGCCCCTCTATTAGCTACTTCAGCGATATCAGAGGGTTCGGCCATGCGCGTCAATTCGGCCGTGCAACGGCAAACAGCTTTATGCTAGGGTTTTAGTCGCGATCCGTGTAACACAGTACCGGAAGTCCCGCATCTTGGGCAGCTCTGCGATGCCATTCGAGCAAGGTTTTCGTCATAGTGATTGCGAAGCTAAGCGGTTACAATTCGATTGTCTGGAAAATCAACCATTCGTGTTGTTATGGCTAGCACGCGACAAGCTAATCGGATGCCAGGCTATGTGGCGGATGGCAATTTAGCATCACTTTGTTCTGTGTTAAACCCTCTTACATCATTTTAATGAAAAGCAACTCGCATGCTCTCTCACAAAACATTCTCAGGGGTGTCTGTTTAATCCTCGCTGCTACCCTGATTATCTCGATTCAGGATGTTGTGATCAAGTTCTATAGCAGTGAAGTAACCTTGTGGCAGTTGTTCAGTTTACGGGGTGCATTGGCTGTCCCAATGCTGGTGGTGGCTTTGTTTGTTCGTGGTCACAGCATCGCTGATGTTATCAGCGCAGCATTAAGTCCATGGACGCTCCTACGCTCAATACTTGTTACCAGCACCTTACTTTCGTTTTATATTGTCCTACCGTTTATTAGCCTGTCGACAGCAGGTGCCGCTGTCTATGTTGCACCAATTATCGTTGCGGTGATTTCTGCTTTTTTTCTGAAAAGAAAGATTAAGCTATTTGGATGGGCTGCAGTGATGCTCGGGTTTACAGGTGGTCTTTTATTGCTTCAACCTGGTTCGGATGCTTTTACAATATGGACACTAGTGCCACTTGCCGGAGCGGTGATTTATGCAGTAGCACATATAACTACGCATACAAAATGCCAAGCGGTCTCCTTAGGTGCGATGGCTTTGTCGCTTAATCTGGTCATGATGCTGGCTGGCTTGCTGGTTAGTCTGCTGTTATTTTTGTTAAAGCCTCAAGCAGTAAACGTGGAATCTACTGCCTACATACTTGGAAATTGGTCTGTAATGCATTCTTTGGACTGGTTGATACTTGCCGTGTTGGCAGGTTTCGCCATTGTCATTAGCATGTTGATGGCTGGTGCATATCAGTCAGGGCCGCCTGCAATAGTTGCAACGTTTGAGTACAGCTACCTTGTCTTTGTTCTGTTATGGGATATGATTTTCTTTAGTACGGTACCAACTTGGAGTTCAGGTGTCGGTATGTTGGCTATAATCCTTGCAGGATTGCTGATACTACGCCTTAATGAAAAACAAGGCGTATAGTTATAAGCTTTAATGAATCGTTCGAGTCGTATGGAAAAAGACCTCCAGTGTATGCCGTTTTAATTTGCTCGTTTCCGATGTATTCTCGATCCGTATTTCGTGGTACATATTTAAAATTCATGTTAGTTCTGCCTGTTGGTAATACCTATAAAAAGTGCCGGTTGATAATGGCAATTTTAGGGTGAATACAATTCATGCAAGCTTGTAATGCGTTGTTTTAGACCTGCTCCAATGGCGGTTAAATAGCTGGAATGCAGTAAGTGGCAAAATTTTAAGCGCGTTAAACTTTGTCTAACAGCAACTTATATGGTAAAAATCGTGTGATAAAGTAAGTTTTCGAACGAGAGGTGCCATGCCTGCCATAAAAACGTCGTCTTCCATTAAAATCGCAGCGTCAGCTGACAGGGTCGGTGCAGCCGTTGCCGACTTTAATACCTGGCCTATCTGGTCGCCGTGGCTCATCATGGAACCGGGGGCCACAGTCAATATACATAATGAAGCGGCTCAGGTTGGCCATGCCTACGATTGGTCTGGAGATAAGGTGGGCGCTGGCGAAATGGTAATCACATCGATCACTGATAACCGGCTCGAATCTGATCTCACCTTTCTAAAACCTTTTAAGTCGAAAGCAAAAGTTGCAATGGATGTTGTTGCGACTGCCAAGAGTGAAACTGAGGTCACTTGGCATATGGACAGTAACCTGCCTTTTTTCATGTTTTTCATGACAAAGAAAATGACGGCAATGATCCGTAATGACTACGAGCGTGGTCTGGCAATGTTGAAAGATTATGTTGAATGGCGAGCTGTACGTTCAGACACCAAATTGGAAGGAGTAGTAGAGCTTCCAGCGTTTGATTATGTTGGCAAAAAGGCATCGAGCCCTATGAGTTCCATAGCGGATTCCATGAAATCGCAATTTGCCGTTGTACACAAGGCTGTCGTTGATGCCGAAATAGACGCTGGTGGTGCGCCGTTTGCGATTTACAACAAGATGGATCTGGTCGAATCAGAATGTACATATACTGCTTGCATGCCCGTCAGTGGTAAAAGTAGCGGTGCAGCTGGCAAGCCAAAAAAGCGCAAATTGAATAAGGGTGTTGTTGCGGGAAAAATGCCTGCGTGCAAGGCAATGAAGCTTGTGCATACTGGACCTTATCGACACTTGGGTAATGCGTGGAGTATGGGAATGGGTGAGTTACGACACAAAAAGATAAAAGCCGCCAAACAGCCGCCGTTTGAAATTTATGTTAACGACCCCGCCAGTACCAAGGAAGAAGCACTTATTACTGAGATATACATCCCTGTGAAGTCTTAGCAGTTGCTGTGATAGAGGGTGCAACTATCTACTACTAATCAAAAACATTCAGGGACGGTATTGGCGTTTTTCAGAGGCGGCTTTCAATAGATCGTGGCATTAGCCGATACAGGTGCTCTAGGGTAATAGGGACGCCTTTTCGATGAAGAATGTTGTGTACTCACTTCTTTTCACTTCAATGCTTATTGCAAGTGGCTGTAGCGGTGGAGATTCTGATTCAGAGAATACCGAAGATACAAATGTAGACTTGGGCGCAGCCGTCTCAAGCCCTGAACCTCCAGCTGTTCCATCTCCTGATAATGAACTGATCTCAGAGTCTGCACCAGTGCCGCAGCCGCAATCTGGATTACAGCCTCAGAATGAATCAGAGCCAGAACCTGCTCCTTCACCAGAACCAGTAATGACATCTGTACCAGAACTGACGCCAGAACCAGAACCAGAACCAGAACCAGAACCAGAACCAGAACCAGAACCTAACCCCTGGCCACTAGCGCTGGATGAAGGCACTTATACATTGCAACAGACAGGCAGCTATTACGCGGAAAGTGTTAATAGTGTCTACGTTGCCGACCAAACAAACAATCGTATAGTCCACATTGATGCTCAGAATGGAAGCGAGTTAGCGAGCTTTTCACTAAACGGACAGCCAACGGTAATGGCCTTTCTGGAGTCAACAAACATGCTGTATGTGGCATTAAAACCGGCGCAACAGTTTGCGGGAGGAAAGTTAGCTAGACTGAATCTGGGGAATGGTGAATTATCGTATAGAGACATTCTCAGTCAGGCGCAGGCAATAGCTTCTGTAGAGAATAAAATATTTTTCACCACTGCCAAAAAAGACTATGTATGGGATGATCCGAACGACCCTAAATTCGATCTATGGTCTGTTGCCCCAACAGATAACTTTTATGTGCATCATGGGACTATTGATGGAGACATATTTGTTTATAACCACAATTCAAACGAATTCATAACTGGGGATACCACTACTGATCGAAACTATCCACCTATAGACGAATACGATCCCAGCGTCCCATTCCCCAGACCAGGTGGCCCCGTTTATCGCTATAGTTTAGGTGCTTCTGGAGCAGCAAATGAAGGCATGGTTGTAGAGGAACATGAAGCCCTAAATTTATGGCGAACTGCATCGGATATCGCGATATCACCAGACGGGCAACAACTTGTGGTCGCCTTTGGTGGCGATAGGCATCACGATATCTCTCCAAGTGATTTGAATCAAGTCAATGGTGTATGGGTTACGGGTCTCTCGGCTGGATCAGCGGAGTTTTCTAAGTCAGGAATCAAGTTTGCATCTACAAACCAAACCGATCTCATGATTTACGACTCAAGTGAGTACACTCTTCTCAATGTTCATGATCTGGATGAAGACGTCTGTGGTCATGGCAATGAAAAAATAGACGATATTAATTTTACAATAGACGATCTGTATGTTTTTACACGCATGGTCTGTGGAAGTGCGAATGAAAAAACAGTTTTGTTTTTCCATTCGCTGGCAACGGATTAGAAATGTAGCGTCCCTCAGTGTAACGATACAACGTTAGCTTAGAGATTTTCAGGAGAAGTTATAGCAGGGAAGTGTGAGCTAAAGCCGCGTAACAATCATCTCTATCGGATAGCAGGCTGCAAAAAATTACGCCCCTTTGCCTGCCATAGGCTAAGACAAAGCATCCAGTATACGAGCCCAGCTACGCATACCTTTATGGAAGCTGCTTAAATTGTATTTCTCGTTGGGTGAATGGATAGCGTCGTCATCCAGCCCAAAACCAACCAGCAGGCTGTCCATATTCAATATGGATTTGATATGCCCAACAACCGGTATTGAACCACCACAACCCGCATACACAGCATCTGTATTCCATTCTTCTGTGAGTGCTTTCTGTGCTTTCGAAAAAGCGGCGGCATCAATCGGCATATTAATCGCAGCGGACGCATCTTTGGAGTGGAATTCGACAGAGCAGTCGGCTGGCAGATTGGATTCTATGTAGTGATGAAAAGCAGCCTGGATTTTATCTGGATCCTGGTCACCGACCAGCCTAAAACTGATTTTGGCGCTGGCTTGAGATGGCAGTACTGTTTTAAAGCCTTCACCTGTATACCCACCCCAAATACCATTAACATCGAAAGTAGGGCGTGACCATATTTGCTCCAGCACACTATACCCTTCCTCTCCGGCAGCATCTGACAAACCAACGTTTTTCAAGAAATCCTTGTTGTCCTCTGCAAGTGTATTCCATTGTTGTTTCTGCTCTGCCGGTACCTCATGCACACCATCATAAAAACCGGGTAGTGTGATTCGCCCTGTATCGTCATGCATCCCAGCAAGTAGTTTATTGAGCACTCGTATAGGATTCATTGCTGGACCACCATACATCCCGGAATGCAAATCGAGGCTGGGGCCGGTAATCGTAAATTGCTCGCCTACCATTCCGCGCAGCATGGTAGAAATGGCTGGTGTGGTTGCGTTCCACATGCCTGTATCACAGACAAGGGCCATATCGGCCGTAAGTTGAGACTGGTATTCCTGCATAAAAGGAATCAGTGACGGTGATCCGCTTTCCTCTTCACCTTCGAAAAAAACAGTGACACCAACTGGCAGTTCACCAGTCACTTTTTTCCAGGCACGACAGGCTTCAATGAATGTCATTAACTGACCCTTATCATCAGCGGCACCGCGCGCCCTGATTACTTTTCCAGCCGCAGTATCTTGTAGTGCTGGTTCAAACGGTGGTGCATCCCATAAGTCGAGCGGGTCGACCGGTTGCACATCGTAATGACCATAAAAAAGTAGATGCGGCTTTTGATCATTGATGTTTTGCTTGCCAAGTACCATAGGTTGGCCTGGCGTATCGTGGCGATTAGCGTCGAAGCCAATGCTATTTAAATCGTCAACCAGCCAGTCGGCAGCGCTCTTGCAGCTGTCTGCGTAAGCTGAATCGGTTGAGATACTTTGAATCCGTAACAGGCCAAACAAACGCTCAACCGCGTCGTCAATGTTGTCGTCCAGATCCTTGAGAACTGCGTTTAGCTGGCTCATGCTGTGGCTTCTTCTGCTAGCAGTACCAGTAGATCTTTAGCATCAATTTGATCACCCGCAGCCACCAACAGATCTTTAACGACACCGGCAGACTCTGCGTATATAGCGGTTTCCATTTTCATTGCTTCTATTGATAACAAAACATCGCCTGGTTTGACCGTTTGACCTGCACTGACGCTGACGGTGGATACAACGCCCGGCATTGGCGCACCGATTTGCAGTTTGTCTGCAGGATCAGCTTTTGCACGCACAGCGGAAGCACCAGATGCACCGTGGATTCTGTCCGGAACTTGTATGGAACGTGGCTGACCATTTAATTCGAAAAAGACACGCACCAATCCTTTATCGTTTGTCTCACCAATAGCGACACAGCGAACAACAAGGGTTTTACCTTTTTCTATTTCGATAAATAACTCATCGCCGACATTGATGCCATAAAAGTAAACCGGTGTTGGCAACATACTGGTTGGGCCGTATTCGTTTTGCGCAGCAGTGAATTCTGTGAACACCTTGGGGTACATATTGTAAGACGCCAAGTCTTGATCACTGATTTCCATTTGCAGTTCTTCTGCAAGATCTTTACGTGTTTTTTCGAGATCGACTGGCGGAATTAATGCACCGGCTCGTGTCGTCAATGGCTCTTCGCCTTTAAGCACTTTTTTCTGGAAACCTTCTGGCCAGCCTTCGGGTACCTGACTAACTTCACCTTTCATCATTGAGACAACGGAATCGGGAAAGGCAATATCTTTATCAGGGTTGACAACATCATCAATGTTCAAATCCTGGCTGACCATCATCAGTGCAAGATCACCCACCACTTTTGATGATGGCGTCACCTTGACAATATCACCCAGCATTTCGTTAACATCAGCATAGGACTTCGCGACCTCATGCCAGCGAGGAGCAAGCCCAAGTGAACGAGCCTGTTCTTTCAAATTGGTGAACTGGCCACCAGGCATTTCGTGTTGGTACACCTCTGACGCCGGGCTCTTTAAATCACTTTCAAACGCGGCATACTGGGCACGAACGGTTTCCCAATAAAAAGAAATGCGCTGAATGGCAGCTTGATCAAGCCCAGGTGCACGCGGGTTTCCACTCAGTGCAGACACTATTGAGCCAAGGCAAGGTTGTGATGTGGTGCCTGAGAATGCATCCATTGCAGCGTCAACTGCATCAACACCAGCTTCAATAGCCGTAAGTACAGTTGCTGCTGAAATACCAGAGGTATCGTGTGTATGGAAGTGCACTGGTAGCTCTGTTTCTTTGCGTAAGGCACTGAACAACACTTTTGCTGCAGCGGGTTTCATCAAGCCACCCATGTCTTTGATGCATAAAATATGTGCACCGGCTTTTTCAAGCTCACGCGCCATCTTCAAGTAATAATCAAGATGGTATTTAGGTTTGGCGTCGTCAAGCATATCGCTGGTGTAACAGATCGCAGCTTCACATAGCTTGTTTTCCTCAAGAATAGTATCCATGGACACACGCATGTTTTCGATCCAGTTAAAGCAATCAAATACGCGGAATAAATCCACACCACCTGTGGCGGCTTGCCGGACAAAATGCTTGACGACATTGTCAGCGTAGTTTGTGTACCCCACACCGTTTGCGCCACGAATCAACATCTGTAATAAGATGTTGGGTGCGCGCTCGCGAATTAATGCCAGTCGCTCCCAAGGGTCTTCTGTTAAAAATCGCATGCTGACATCGAAGGTAGCACCGCCCCAACACTCCAATGACAGTAGTTCTGGAAGGGCTTTAGCATAAGCACCTGCAACATTGACAATGTCGAAGGTTCGCATTCGCGTTGCCAGAAGTGACTGTGGTGCGTCACGCATGGTTGTGTCGGTAATCAGAATCTCTTCTTTATTGCGCATCCATTGGGCAAATTTTTCCGGGCCATCACGTTCTAGTCTGTCACGTGTGCCCTCCGTAACGGGTCTTTCAAACCATGGTGCGTCCATTGGGCGATCGCTTGCACGTGGCTTTGGCCGATCGCGAGCATCAGGGTGGCCATTGACGGTCACATCAGCAATGTAGTGCAACAGTTTGGTTGCGCGGTCCTGACGCTGCACCTGTTCAAACAATTCTGGTGTTGAATCGATGAACTTGGTGGTGTAACTGTTATCAAGAAAATTTGGATGGCCGATAATGTTTTCAAGAAACGTCAGGTTGGTCGCAACGCCACGAATTCGAAATTCGCGCAGCGCCCGATCCATGCGTTTTATGGTTTCTTCTGCGGTGGGTGACCAGGCAGTAACTTTTTCCAGAAGCGGGTCGTAAAAACGATTGATGATTGCGCCGGAATAGGCTGTGCCACCATCAAGCCTAATTCCAAAACCCTGTGCGCCACGGTAGGCCGTGATTCGGCCGTAATCTGGGATGAAATTTTGTTCGGGATCTTCTGTGGTAATCCGGCACTGCATAGCATGGCCGTTGAGCTTGATGTCTTTTTGCGCTGGTACGCCAGACTCTGGTGTACCGATAACGGCGCCTTCGAGTAAGTGTATTTGCGCTTTGATGATGTCGATACCTGTGACTTCCTCTGTCACTGTGTGTTCAACCTGCACACGAGGGTTTACTTCAATGAAGTAAAACGCTTCGCTTTCCATGTCCATCAAAAATTCTATTGTGCCTGCGCCGATATAAGAGGTGCTGTGGCCGATGGTCAGTGCATAGCCTGCAATTTCAGCGCGTTTTTCTTCGCTTAAATAAGGGGCTGGTGCGCGCTCTACGACCTTCTGGTTTCTTCGTTGTACCGAGCAATCACGTTCAAACAGGTGCACACAGTTGCCGTGTGTATCGCCCAATATTTGCGCTTCTACGTGGCGGGCACGTTCGACCAGCTTTTCCAGGTAGATTTCATCTTTACCAAATGCGGCGCGCGCTTCACGTTTGGCTTCTTCTACTTCGGTGTCAAGGTCGTCTTCACTGCGAATGACGCGCATACCGCGGCCACCACCGCCCCAGGATGCTTTTAGCATTAATGGAAAGCCAATTTCCCTGGCCATTTTTTTTATCTGTGCAGGGTCGTCTGGCAGCGGATCCGTTGCGGGAACAACCGGCACTCCTGCGCTAACAGCCAGATTTCTGGCTGCAACCTTGTTACCAAGCGAGCGCATGGTTTCCGCCTTGGGTCCGATAAACAGAATTCCGGCTTCATCACAGGCATCGACAAACTCAGGGCTTTCGGAGAGTAGGCCATAGCCAGGATGAATAGCATCCGCGCCTGAGAGCTTTGCAACGCGCAACACCTCCTCAATAGACAGGTAGGATTCTATTGGCCCCATGTCCTCATCAAGATGAGGACCTTTACCGACCTGATAGGCTTCATCTGCTTTAAAGCGGTGCAACGCAAGTTTGTCTTCTTCTGCCCAGATGGCAACGGTCTTGATGCCCAGCTCATTAGCTGCGCGAAAAACCCGAATCGCAATTTCGGAGCGATTAGCTACCAGGATTTTATTGATTGGCTTGATCGGTGACACCGGTGGATTCCTGACAATAGTGTGAAGGAACCCTTATTTTAGCAGTCACAGTGCCAAAGCAGCTCGATGGGCGGGCAAAACACCTTGTGATGTGTAAGCAAAGATGTTTTGGAGCATTA
>CALHRQ010000137.1 GCA_938038175.1 uncultured Granulosicoccaceae bacterium
TCCTTTTTTAATAATGGGCAACGTTCTATGGCTTCTTCTACTGACATTGCAACGACAGGAGAAATTTCAGAGCTTTTCTCTATCAGCTCAGTAATCAAATACTCATAACCAGGAATTGCTACACTGATTGCACTGCGTTCAGTTAATAGCGGTGTTTTAGTAAAGGCGCTTGGCGGTGCCGTCATAAACCCATGAGCACAACGATGTAAAGCACACACTGTGTCACCACCATAGTTTGGTGTATACAATGCAGCTGATCGGCCAGTACTGTGATACCCAGGAGCAGACTCAGCCTCTATTAATAGAGTACTGCTGGTTTTAGATAACTCAAACGCTGCAGCAGATCCGGATATGCCAGCACCTATTACAGCGATGTCTACTTGTTTTATATTATCTTGCTGCATTGGTTTATCTGACTGTCTTATTTACTCACATTGAATGATGAATCCGAGCAAACCCATCCTGTTGTCTTGCTGTAATAGTCTGCGCAAACTTACTCACCCGTTTAACGTCATTAACTTATGCCGTGTTTTCTAACAGTGTCTTTTAACGCTGATAAGAACGCGTCAACCACTATCCACAAGTACTATTCAACTGACGCAATCAGTCTATCAACATTTTGAATAAAGAGATGTTCATTAATATTAGGATTAGCGGCAACCTGTCTGATCCATAGTTGCCCTTTATACATCGCTGAAGATGCCATACCAGCTGGCATACTGCTAAGTAGAGCTTGTGTTTGACTATCACTGCTCATTCGCCAAAGCAACACACCACAATCAGAGGCCGCGTGTACCTGAACCTGTATTTGCGATTGCAAATGTGTCCGGATATCGTCCCAGGTTTGCATAGCGGAATCGAGACGCTGCACTAAACCACTAACCCCCCATGCCAGCAAGGTTGCCAATAAAGGCACCGCCACCGCACTATGAGAACCGAGTACACCAACATTGGGTGTACTTAGATAAGCGCCACCAAAAGACAATGCGGTGTGTGCAGATGCGACATCCGCAAACAGAACCAACGCGGACTCCTTGGGTTGGAACAACCACTTGTGTGCAGAAACGGCTACCGAATCGGCTTTATCAGTGCCAGCAAGTTTTACTGCATGTGCAGGACTTATAGCCAACGGGCCAGCCCAGGCGGCATCAATGTGTGTCCAGGCAGCCTTTCCACATAGCGTTAAAGGATCAATAGCGCCAACGCTTGTTGTGCCTGCTGTTAGGACCAATGCTGCATCATGCAGGTTATCCGGAAGATGCTCTGTTGCAAGCCTGCCTGCCTTATCGCTGGCAATCGAGACAAAGTTAAGTCCGAGTAAGTTAGCGGCTTTTTTTATGGAAATATGTGCATCTGCAGATGCCACAACCTTCTTTATACTCTTAGTTTCGCGCGCCGCCCAAAGCGCAGTTAGGTTGGCAAGAGTGGACCCCGTTGTCATATGCCCGCCCTGCATTCCAAAATAAGGTGCTAACCAATTCACCACGGTTTTTTCAACGTCCTGCGCGACGGGGGAAACATCGGGGTGCAACAGGTTCTGATTAAGTGCGGCGTTCCAAAATGTACTGACCCAGCTTACCCAAGGCGTTGGAGGGTCCATATGAGCGAAGGCCAGTTCGCCACCCAGTTTTTGAGCACCACCTATTATCATCGGTGCCAGCTGCTGCAAGGCCTGTGCATCCCCGATACCTTGTTGGGGCAGGTGCGAGGGTAAATCCAGTTTTTGTACGATATTGGAAGGCTCGAGCAGCAATTCGACCCCAGCCAAAAGCTGATCCCGGGTAGGTATAAATGCCTGGTCTGCCATATCTCTCTACCTTATTTCCTGTTTGCACAAGCAATTCGCAGCAATATTATGCGCTATAGCGCACAGTTTTGCGCCGGACACATATAAGGGGTGTTTGGTAAACGGCGCCTCTTTGGCATCTTAATAACAGCTAAAACCCCATTCTGCCGACCTCTCAGCAACCCAGCAGCGCACTTACTAAAAGGTAAAGTTCAGGCAATACCAGTGACAAGTCGCAACACGATACTAGTTACATCGAAAAAGAGCCCGTCGCCAGAGGCAACAAACTCTTAGCCTGGAAATAGGCCCAACTCACAGGAGCTAACCATGAACATGAGAACAACGATCAAGAGCATTTTCTCAGTAATTGCCCTGTCAACCATCATGTTGACGCAAGCCCACGCTTCTGCACAGGAATCAAAGCTGATGCGTCAGGTGGAAATTTTAGGGGCTGCCAACAACCCCGTACTGATCAGCATGCAAGGCGAAGTCATCGTTTTGAAAAACTATTTCAAAATCAGACAAGCAAAAAACAACGCTGCAAGTGCAGTGGCCAAGATTCAAGGCGCTAGCCGGGATACTAACTACAACGAAATTCCCGCTAACTAAGCGCCTGACATGTAGGCACGGCTTTTATAAAAGTGCCACCTCTTGGGGATCGCCGGTCAGCGTTTTTTCGTTGACCGGTATTTTCTGCGACCGCCCACCTAGCCTCACTTTCCCGCGCGCACCAACGACGCAGTTCTTTGACTAAAACACCCGGCGCTACGCCTTAAGTAGTGCCCACAAACGTTTTCTATCCACTAACCAATAGTATTTATGCCTCCTCGCGACTCTATTGAGCTGCGTAACGCTGCTGATGCGAGTATTATTGTGTTCAACGCACAGACACCTTATCGCCTTCCAGCGATGCAAAAAATACAGGTACCCATATGACAGCGAATCCCAACACCGCCCACACAGAGAGTGCAACACCAGAATCAGCCAGAGCCAAGCCACCTGCACTCGATTGGGCTGATCCGTTTCATCTGGAAAGACAGTTGCGAGAAGAAGAACGTCTGATTCGTGATACAGCGCATGCCTACTGCGAAAAAAATTTACGTACCCGTGTTATCGAAGCCAATCGCCACGAAATTTTCCACCGCGAAATCATGAATGAAATGGGTGAACTTGGACTGCTTGGTGCCACCATCCCAGAAGCTTATGGCGGTGTGGGTGCCAACTATGTCAGCTATGGTTTGGTGGCACGAGAAGTTGAGCGTGTTGATTCGGGATACCGCTCTGCCATGTCGGTACAATCATCCCTGGTGATGCACCCCATCTTTGCCTATGGCACAGAAGAACAACGCAATAAATATTTACCCAAGCTTGCCAGCGGTGAGTTTGTTGGCTGTTTTGGTTTAACCGAACCCGACCATGGTTCTGACCCAAGCAGCATGATTACCCGAGCCAAAAAAGTTGATGGTGGTTACAGCATTAGTGGTGCAAAAAACTGGATAACCAATTCCCCAATAGCTGATGTGTTTGTTATCTGGGCAAAGTCGGAACAACATGACAATAAGATCAAGGGCTTTATTTTAGATCGGGGTATGAAAGGCTTGGCTGCACCCAAAATTGATGGGAAATTTTCTTTGCGTGCATCTGTTACCGGCATGATCCAGATGGATGAAGTGTTTGTTCCAGATGAAAACTTAATGCCAAACGTACAAGGTTTGGCTGGCCCTTTTGGATGTTTAAACCGTGCTCGCTATGGCATCAGTTGGGGTGCAATGGGTGCAGCTGAAGATTGCTGGCATGCTGCTCGCCAGTACACGCTCGATAGAAAGCAGTTTGGCAAGCCGCTCGCTGCTAATCAACTGATCCAGAAAAAGCTTGCTGATATGCAAACAGATATCGCGCTTGGTTTGCAAGGCGCTTTGCGTTTGGGGCGCTTATTTGACGAACACAATGCACCTGCTGAACTTATCTCTCTAATGAAGCGCAACAACTGCGGAAAAGCACTCGACATTGCCAGAACTTCACGTGATATGCACGGTGGGAATGGCGTGAGTGATGAGTATGGCGTTATCCGCCATGTGATGAACCTCGAAGCGGTCAATACCTACGAAGGCACGCATGATATCCATGCGCTTATTTTGGGTCGCTCACAAACCGGGATTCAAGCATTTCAATGAAACAAGGCCAGTGGGACTTCTGGATAGACCGCGGCGGCACCTTCACTGATATTGTCGCCAGTGATCCATTTGGCGAGATACGCACGCACAAACTTCTCTCTGAAAATAGCGAGGCCTATGCCGATGCTGCATTGCAAGGCATCCGCGACTTAATGCGCATTGATTCGGATGCGACTATTCCATCCGAGCACATTGCTACTATAAAAATGGGCACAACCGTTGCCACCAATGCCTTGCTCGAACGTAAAGGTGATAGAACTGCACTGCTTATTACCAAAGGCTTCCGTGATGCGTTGGCCATTGGGCATCAAGCACGCGATGACATCTTTGCACGCGACATTCTCAAACCCGAAATGCTCTACGAGCAAGTTGAAGAAATCAGTGAGCGTGTGCTTGCCAATGGCGAAATCGAAGAAGCTCTCGATAGTGATAGCGTTAAACACACACTACAAAGCATTTATGATAATGGTATCCGCGCCATTGCGATTGTCTGTATGCATGCCTATGCCTACCCTGAGCATGAGTTGCAAATAGAACAGCTGGCTATATCTGTTGGCTTTACACAAGTTTCCGTGAGCCATAAGGTCTCACCGCTAATGAAATTAATTGGCCGTGGTGACACAACGGTTGTAGATGCTTACCTATCGCCGATACTGTCACGCTATGTTGATCATATTGCGAGCGAACTTGGCTTAAGCCCGGCTGGCAACGGCAAACAAAGCGTTCACGTTGACAGCAAAGACACTCATTCCCAAACAAGCAATAGCAACAAAAACACAATCAAAAGCGATAGCGATAGCGATAGCGATCATAATGATAGTACCCAGAATCGCACTCGGCTCATGTTCATGATGTCGTCAGGCGGGCTCACCGAAGCCAGCCTGTTTCAAGGCAAAGATGCGATCCTGTCTGGTCCTGCCGGTGGTGTGGTGGGAGCAGTTGAAACCAGCCGCATGGCAGGCTTCGATAAAATTATCGGCTTTGATATGGGCGGCACATCAACCGATGTTTCCCATTATGATGGCGAGTTTGAACGCACATTCGAGACGGTTGTAGCGGGTGTTCGTGTACGCGCACCCATGATGATGATCCATACGGTCGCTGCAGGCGGTGGATCGTTGCTGCATTATGAAAATAATCGCTACCGTGTCGGGCCAGACTCCGCGGGTGCCGACCCAGGCCCTGCCTGCTACCGGCGTGGCGGACAACTCGCAGTAACGGATGCCAATGTAATGCTAGGCAAATTGCAAGCATCCTATTTTCCATCGTTGTTTGGGCCTGAACAGAATCAGCCGTTGGACACGCAGGCGGTTAAAAACAAATTTGCAGAGCTTGCGAAACACATTGGTGATGGTCGCAGTGCTGAGGAAGTTGCCGAAGGTTTTCTGGCGATTGCAATCGAGAATATGGCTAATGCCATCAAAAAGATTTCTGTGCAGCGTGGTTATGATGTAACCGACTATGCTTTAACTTGCTTTGGTGGCGCTGGCGGTCAACATGCTTGCCTTGTGGCAGATTCACTGGGTATGTCGAGCGTTATCGTTCACCCGCACTCTGGCGTTCTATCCGCTTATGGTATGGGCCTGGCCGATATCCGTGCTAACCGTTCGCAGGCAATCGTAAAAACGCTTAACAGCTCACTTGTTAGCGAGTTAAGACAGACAATTGCAAAGCTTGAAAAAACCGTATGCCAGGAAGTGTCGCAACAAGGTGTTGCTGATGATGCTATAGATGTAATAAAACGCCTGCACCTTCGCTACGACGGAACCGACACGACATTATCAGTATCCTTTGCAGAAATTGAAAAAATGCAGGCAGCGTTTGAACACAGCCATAAAAAACAGTTTGGCTTTGCCTACGAAAACAAACCCATTGTTGTTGAGGCAGTTGAACTCGAAGCTGTCGGCGGTGGTGCAAGCGTTGACGAAGCTGCACACCCAGGTGATGTACACACGATAGAAAGTAAGGCAACTGCAAAGGTCTTCACTGGTGGTCAATGGCACGATGCCAGTATCTACACACAACGTGATGCCTTTAAAACCGGACTCACGATAGACGGTCCGGCATTGATTATCGAAGCACATCAAACCATTGTGGTCGAACCTGGTTGGCAGGCAACAGTTAATAAGCTGAACCACATTGTGCTTAATCGGGTCACGCCACTCGAGCGACAACTGGCCGTTGGCACCACTGCAGATCCGGTTATGCTTGAGGTGTTTAACAACCTGTTCATGTCTATCGC
>CALHRQ010000138.1 GCA_938038175.1 uncultured Granulosicoccaceae bacterium
CTCACGCAACGATGCTGAGCACGCGATAACACGTTACAGTTTCGATTCGGAACAGATCAAACTTCATGTCGATGATGAATGGCTGGAACAACATCCGCTGACAACAGCTAATATCGAGGACGAAGCAGACAGGCTGGAGAATGCCGGCTTCGATTTAAAACTTGTGTCAGATTAATCACCACACACACCCGAAACATCCTGTCGTAAGTCGCGGGTACGCGCGCTTATCACCCCGACCAGTTAAACCGGCATGTAGGACGACAGTCGTGCCCGACTCTATTGCAGTCTGTGATAATCCAGTGCTGAGAGAAAACGCATTTGCGAATCTGTTTTTTCCACTCGTATGTTATGAAAACTTATCCAGGTGGTTAAAGTAAGAATTAACATACAAATCAAACGTGGTATCAACGCCACAAAAACGAGACTTCTTTCGGATAACAGAGTCCAATTGCTTTTGCGTGCTGCGGATTATGGATGTTGCACAATCCACATAACTCATTCCTGATAACTTCGTTATCGCGCACTATGTCAACAGACAAAATTACGTCAACAGAAAGATTTTCAACAGTTCTTGCCACATCAAAAACAAGGAGTACTGAAGCGCACCCAAGTATCAGTTAAATAAATGACAAGGCTGTCCATGGGGTAAAACTGACAATGAGCAAGGTAATGAACATGGCGAGGATAAACCACTTGCAGTAACCCATCACTTCCTCTATTCGCAAGCCGGTAGCCGAACAAACAGTCAATAGTACTGATGCTACGGGTGGCGTTTGCTGGCCAATACCAAGGTTCAAGCAGACAATCACGCCAAAATGTACTGGATGAATTCCCATTTCCTGACTAAGCGGCAGTAACATGGGTACAACCACAATAATGGCGGCAGAGGCATGCAGAAACATACCCAGCAACAGTAAAAATACGTTGATCAACAGCATGCGCAGTACAAAACTGTCTGTGATACCACCAAGCGCTGCTGCTATCTGCTGCGGAATCTGCTCGTTAGCGAGGAACTGTCCAAGCACCGCGGAGCCGGCAATTATCATCATCACGACGGATGTTTGTCGTACCGTAGTTGCCGCCAAGCGATAAACATCTCTAAGGGTCAGGTCACGACGCACGACCCAACCGTACATTAATGCGGCTACCACACCCAAAGCGGATGCTTCCGTCGGCGTGACAAAACCACCAATAAGTCCGCCCACGACCAACACCGGAATCAACAAAGGCACCAGTGCGTCGACAAAAGATGAAACTAAACGCGGTAACTGAAACTTCGCATCAACCGGATGATTCTCGCGCGTTGCAAAAATATAGCTAGTCAACATAAATGCAGCGCCAAGAATTAGACCTGGAATAATTCCGGCAAGGAACAAGTCTTTGATCGACGTATTGGTGGTAACCCCATAGAGCACCATCGGTATAGATGGTGGAATAATAATACCCAGCGTGGCGCTGGTAGCTGTAACAGAGGCGGCAAATGGCTTTGGGTAACCCTGCTTGGCCATTGACGGAACAAATATCTTCGACATTACTGCCGCATCGGCGACTGCTGAACCGGACATCTCCGCCATAAACATTGACGTGACAACATTGACATGAGCCAGCCCACCGCGCATCCAACCCACAAGTGCACGAGCTAAACCAATAATCCGATCAGAGATAGAGGTTGCACCCATTAACTCGCCCATAAAAATAAACAGCGGGATTGCGAGCAGCACAACTTTATTAACGCCTGAGAAAAGTTGAATCGGCGCCATGATCAAATCAATACCACTAAGCGCCATTGCGATGGTGGCTGAAATCATCAGCGCAAAACCGATTGGCATGCCAATACCAATCAGTCCAAAAAGGAGTAAAACCACTAACCAGGCCATTTACTGGTCTCTGACACGTCGCGCCAGAAAACGCTCAACTGCCGCGACTAACAACAGTACAGCGCTCACGGGCAGTATCAACATAAACCAACCCTGGGCTATTTCTGCAGTTTCAATCTCAGTGCGGCCAGAGACTCTTATCATGCGAACCGACTGCCAAAACAATATCAACAAAAAACCAGCTATTAAACAAGCATTGATACCTTCAACCAGCATTCGTTTTCGCTTTGATAATCGATCAACCAATAGATCAAAGGATATGTGGCCCTCGTTGCGAAGTGCTATGTACGCGCCCAGAAATGCCACCCATACCAATAACAATCCCGGTACTTCATCGGCGGTTACAACGATGCTGCCCAACATGTCACGTACTGCAAAATAGGTGGGTCGTAGTGATTCGTTGGTTTTTGCTATATCCCTGAACAATCCCAACACCAGATATCGATTGAGTACGTTCAAAAAGATAAACGCCGAGGACACCACGAAAGCTAATACCGCAATGACCTCGGCGAGTTTATCTAATCGCTGTAGAAAACTACGCATTAGTTTGCAGCAGATCGCACCATCTCAAGATACTCGCTGCCGTGTTTTCCTGTGTAGTCATCGTAACTTGCAGCGGTTGCTTTCTGGAACGCAGCAAGATCCACTTCGTTGATGCTTAGCTTTCCCTTCATTTCTTCAAAATACTTGGCTTCAAGTTCTGCCGAGGTCTTGTACGCCTGCTCGGTAATACTTCTTCCTACCTCGGTAAAAACTGCGCGTTGCTCTTCAGTCAGGCTCGACATAAAGTTCTTTGAAGCAAGCAGAAAGGATGGTGTATACACATGGCTGGTTAACGACAGATGATTTGCAACTTCGAAATGCTTTTGTTCATAGAAGCCATACGTTGCAGCCTCAGCGCCATCTACTACACCAGACTGAAGCGCAGTAAAAGTTTCTCCCCATGAAACCTTCTGGGGTGTCGCACCCATTTGCTGGAACACACCCTGGCGAAACTTACCACCAGAAATCCGTATTTTCAGCCCTTCCAGATCAAATGGCTCGGCGACCGCACGCTGCGAATTAATGACATGCCTGAAACCATTCTCATAGACACCGACGACGTGGACATTACCTACTTCCTCAATACGATCGCGAATAGCATCTTCGAGACCGTCCGCCATAGCACGCTGTACATGTTCGCGATCAGCGAATAGCCACGGCAGATCAAACACGCCGAGTTTGCCGTCAAGCTTCATGACCCCTGAAGCGACGTTGATCATTTCAAGCGAGCCAGCTTGTATGTTGGTCATCAAGTCTTTTTCTTTTCCCAGCTGACCACCAGGGAAAAGTTTGAATTCAAACTGGCCGGGTAGTCGTTTTTCAATTTCGGCTGCGAAAAGCTGCGATTGTGCGTGTAGCGGAGAGAATTCCGATACGTGGCTGGCAATCCGCACCTCGATTGCTTGCGCGTTGACCTGTCCTACAGTCAAAAAACCAATAAACAGGGCTGAAGTAATGGATTTAAAATATTTCATGATTCCTCCGTTGTTGACCTAAATGCAATCAATCCGCTTACTAACGAATTTCTGTGTGATAGGTGAATTGATCAGCACGACCTCTGGATCTTCGCCACTCCAGTGGCGTGTTGTTATAACTTTTGGCTACCCGGTC
>CALHRQ010000139.1 GCA_938038175.1 uncultured Granulosicoccaceae bacterium
AGTGCATTAATGAAACAAATAAATGCCACTTAACTCGACCCCGTTAACTCCAGTATCTGAGCAATCAACTCAGGATCGTCCCACTCTCGAGGACCATGCGCGACATACAGAATTTTTCCGTCAGCATCGACAATAAAAGTGGTTGGCATTGATCTTACTGACCAGTTTTTTAGCGAGTTAACCGGATCCCCTACCAAAGAATGAAAATCGATAGGCACTTCCTCATTAAACGCTTTTATTCCTTCAGCATCCTCGCCAATATTAATACCCACAAGGCCAACACCCTCTTTTTCGAGTGTTTTCCAGGCATTGTTAAAAGCCGGCAGCTCTTCTATACAAGGTGGGCACCAAGTTGCCCAGAAATTGATGACCCACGGCTTCCCTTTAAGTGAGCTATTGTCCCAGGTGCTGCCGTCAACATGTTGCAACTCAAATTTGGGAATCACGCCATCCCCTTCCGTACCTCCTAACTGTCCATCCTGAGCGTGAGTGGACACGCTAAGTGCGTACAACACAACACCGATAGCTAGCTGTGAAATCCGTATAAAAACCAGGTTGCAGGTCATTGGAAAGAACGGTAATTGGCGCTTCATAGATTTGTGCATAACTGCTTCACACTTCTTTAGGGTTGTGATAGTTGGACATAAATGTGTATTGGAGTTCCGTTCTTGTAGCCCTATAATGCCCTGTGAGTAACAAAAAAACAGTCAGTGATGAGGATAAGGCGTTGTTTCGTGACGCTGTCGGAGAGGTCCGCAGTGTCGAAAACGACCGTGCGCCATCAACTATTACACCGCCAAAACCGCAAGTTGCCTCAGCAAACAAGGACGATGCATCAGTTATGCAGCAGCTGCTGGTTGAACTAAGCGAGAACGACTTCCTTGAAACTGGCGAACACCTGTCTTACACAGCGCCCGGTGTTCAGCACGCCTTGCTCAGAAAACTAAAATCTGGAAAGTACGCCGTGCAAGCTGAAATCGACTTGCATGGATTGATCATCAAAGAGGCCAGAGCCGAGCTGGGTACGTTTTTACATGACGCACAGCAGCGACGCTTACTGTGTGTACGAATTATTCATGGTAAAGGCCGCAGGCATCCTGATAAATCACCACGGCTCAAACCTGCAGTAAACCAATGGCTACAAAGTAACAAACAAGTCCTGGCATTCTGTTCAGCCCGCAGCAATGATGGTGGCACTGGTGCTGTGTATGTTCTGTTAAAAAAGTTGAGTTAGCACAACTGTGTTTACACCGCGAAACTACGTTAACAATGAGGTGCGGTTGTTTATAACAAGCTTATTTTAATTTACGCTTTTGCCACCATCGGCGAGGCATACTTAAAACCTGTTTGCTTGCATTCCACAAACGTGACCAGGCGCGATAAATTATTCCACGAGGCTGTGTTGGACCATGCGGTGGCAAACTGTCATAGCCACTGAATAATTCATCATCCAGATCAGTACCCGGTACCAGTGCAGCCTCTTTTTTTGTTTGTACCGGCGCAAGCGCTTGATCCGATTCAGGTACTGACACGTCATCATCGCCAGCAGCAACAGGTGTTTTTGGCTTGCTTAGACGCTCCTCCAGCAACAAGGACGAAACATCATAAACCTCTTTATCAACGGCTTTCAGCTCCGAGCTTTTGTACGCTGCTATTGCGGTATCATTCACATGAGCTGAAGCAGCTTGCCTGTCAGGGATAGGATCAGTTTCAGTTCTTGCGCTTCCAGCCTCGTCGGGGTTTACCTTGGCCGCTACGGCTATCGCAGCTTCGATCATGACTACTTCTGCTTTGGCAGCTTCAATTCTAGCGGTTTCAGCTTTGGCGGCTTCAGCTTTCCTGGCCTCAATCCTGGCAGCCGTGGCTATTTCGGCTTCAATTTTGGCTGTTTGACCTTTCTCAGCTTCGATCCTGGCAGATTCAGCCTTTAGCGCTTCAACTCTTTCCGCTTCAATTTGCCTGGCTACAAATTGTTCTGCCTCTGCACGAGCCACTTCGAGTTTTTGAGCTTCGAGCCTGGCGCTATCCATTGCCGACATGTCTCCAACTTGGCTAAATGGCGCTTCTTTTTGAGACTCCGGCTCTGACTGATGTTTCTGCGTCTGTTTGTTGTTAATAAGCCCATTTCTCTGACGATCAGAACGGGCTAATGCGTGAGTGCCATTCAAATGAGTTTCTGAGCTGGATGGTATAGGCGAATCTGCAGTCTCAAAAAGATCAATAAAGATTGAATGATCGGTAACATCAACGGTTGAAAAGTCAACACTCTCAGCAAGGTGTGCTGTAAGCAGCTCCATTTCATCAATCGTGTTATCAACAAACTCTGTACTGTCAGCGGTGCTGCTTAAATCACCTGCATCAGATAATTCACTTGCGCCATCCAGAGCAGCAGGCACAGCAACATCGTTTTTAAGCTCGGTTTTTTCTGACTCAGTAAATTTATCTGATCCAGCGGATAGATCCACATCAATGCCATGGGCCAGGATTGCTGCAGCCGCACTTTGGTTTGGGGGTGATTCTCTCTTGACTCCCTTGGCAGTGTTGTGTGTCTTACTCTGTTCAGTACTGGACTCACTCTCCGATTGAGTGGACACATGGCGTTGTCGCCGACGATATAGGTCCTCTACCACCTCAGGAATCCCCAGCTCTCGCGCTGGTCTTTCTGTTTTTTCTTCTGATGGTTCGACACCAACGTCATCGGCTGGATGATGCTTGCTTTCTACTACATCAAAAAGCTCATCAGGTTCTTCAGTCAGCTGAATATCTATAAGTGGAGGTTTAGCTGACTTCTTTAATGATTTCTGGCTAGCAGCTTGCTGGTCACCCAGCGCCAGGTCTGTTTCTTCGGAGGCGTCAAGCGATATATCAAAACGGACGTTGAAGGCCTGAGCTGCACTACTAACCTTAACGCTATCGTTTTCAGGCACACTAACTAAATCATCCTCACGAGCGACTTCAGTGCTACCGTTATCCACAGTTGCTTTATCTGTTTTTTCCGGAGCAAGATGTTGGGTTTCTATCACAGGCTGGTCGACAACTTCTGCAATTCCGGCGTCTTCGGTTGTTGTCCGGTTTTTTAAGCGCTCACGCAAAGCGTCGGTATTGAGTGTTCTGGATAATCCACTGAATGAGTTTGATCGAAATTTAACGTCATCGTTATGGTCGACATCAGCGGGCAGGATGATATGCACGCTATCCAGTAATCCGGAAAAAGAGTAATCGGTTCTCGAGGCACTATCGAGTGAAAGGTGCCGACCTTGTTCATGAATCGTAGGGATCGGAGCACTTGTTGTAAGCAATTTCGCTGCAGCTGTATCAGAAGCCCTTGTTGCAGAGTCTGACTGCGCTACATCCAGACTTGCAGTATCTGTATCAGATGCATCGACTGTGTCGGTCGAATTTACACCCGCAGAACCAACGCTTGCACTTGTAGGAGTAACAGCAGAATCAACCACAGTTGCAGCCGACTGGTAAGCATCAATTGGGTTGTCCGCGATCCATCGCGTTGCGTCATTCCGTCTAGCTATTCAATGCAGTGTATCTCCTGGCTCAGGGAAATCACCATTGCCATTTTCGTCATTGCTAAAGCGTTGAGATAAATCTGCAGCAATTTCGCTATCGTTACCTGGTCCATTGTTTAAAATCTGTGAGCTGCGTGCATCGTTTCGCGTCTCAGCGGAATTTTCTTCTGCCAGTTCAAGTTCAGCCTCAGAACCCTGCCCACTTTCAACACCTGTTTGGGAAACCTTTAAGTCACCCGCCTGCTCGCCATCGGATTCACTGTTCCTGGCATCTACGCCAGTATCGTCTTTCCCAACTGTGTTGAGGTGCTGCGCTTCAAACTGGCTTCGCGCATCCATCTGCTCCTGATGCTCATCAGAAAAATTTTCTATTACACGCAGCAAGTCCAGTTCAGCCCCGGACATGGTGTTGTTATGCGCCGAAAGGTCATCCGAGTCAGTCTCGTTGCCATCATCTGAGAGTTGTCGCGAGTGTTCTGCCGAGCCGTCTGCAGAGTCATCCGACAAATCGGCTGTTGGGTTTTCTCCAAAACCTTCGGCAGGACCACCTTGCTTTGTGTCCGCACCCTCGCCAATGTCACTTGCATCACTTGCATCACTTGCATCGCTTTGATCATCTGATGTGCCGCGATCATTCGTGGAGCCGGGCTCTACTGGAGATGTAGAATCAACATTGTTTTCCCTTAATCCGGACAACTCAATGACGTTATCAGATGAAATATCTGATGCCTGATTTAGAGACAAACCCGTATGTTTGGCATCAGTATCAGCATCCTGTACATCAGAATCAATCTGAGACTCCGGATCACCTTGCAAAGCATCATCTTGCGAAGCGTTATCATCCTGTTCATCCTGTGAATGATCATCGTTCTGTGGATTAAGCGCTTGTGCATCTGTCTGAGTGTGCGGATCATCAGTAGGCTGATAGCCTGGTAAATTTTTATCAACCGTTGCTTCGTCTAATTGTCCGTTTTCGTTTGGCTGCGAATCAACATTGCTTGAATCCCCTGCGTCATCATCCCGGGGGGCTTCATCGTTGGCGGCTTGTCCCTGACCCTGACCATCAACGAGCCCAACCTCCTCTTCCAGAATGGCATCGAATTGATCGAGATCTTTAATATCAGCAAGTGAAGGCAAGTCTTCCAGTTTTTTCAAATTAAAGTAATCGAGGAATTCTTTACTGGTCCCTAAAAGTGCTGGCCGGCCCGGCACCTCTTTATGTCCCAGCACTTTTACCCAGCGCCGCTCTTGCAACGTTTTGATAATGTTTGAACTGACAGCAACGCCTCTTACCTCTTCTATTTCTGCACGAGTAATGGGTTGCCGGTAGGCGATCAAGACTAACGTTTCCAGCAATGCTCTGGAATAGCGCGGCGTCTTCTCTTGAAAAAGATTAGCCACCCAGCTGGAAACAGAGTGATGAGATTGCAGGCGAAATCCGCTCGCTATTTCGACAAGCTCAATACCACGACCTTCGTACTCAGATTGCAGTTCCTGCAATGACTCTCGAAGCGTTTTGCGATCTGGCTTAGTTTCGTCATCACCAAAAAGCGCTTCAAGTTGTGCAATGCTGAGCGCTCGCCCGGCGACAAGCAGCCCAGCTTCGAGAATGTTTTTGATCTGTTTTGATTCCACCGTTTACTCCTTTGAGTTGGTGGCTTCTGAGGCGGTAGCATCTGTTGAACCAACCACCGCACTGTCGGCCGAAGAGAGATCGGACTCGTCATTAGCGCTATCAAGGCGCATGTCAGGCTGCTCTGATTCTGTCGTCCTTCCACCGGGCTGGAGATAGATGGGGGCGAAAGGCTCTGATTGCACAATGTCGATCATGCCCTCCTTACATAACTCGAGCATGGCTAAAAACGTGACAACAACACCGAGCTTGCCCTCTTCCGGATTGAACAAGGTTGAAAACTCACAAAACTCCCCAATGCGCAACACTGACAACACATGCGTCATGCGGGCACGAACCGAAAGCAATTCCCGGTTGATGTTGTGATGCTGAGCAAGCTTGGCTCGTTCAGCAACATCGCGAAAAGCCAGCAGAAGCTCTTTTAGAGTGAGTTCTGGTAGCGGTGCATCGCGCTCAATTACCGGTGGAACCACCTGCAGTTGAAAGTTCTCGCGTTGCATGCGCGGCAGGATATCCAGTGACTCTGCACCTTCCTTGATTCGTTCATACTCTTGCAGACGACGGATCAACTCGGCTCGCGGGTCATCTTCATCTTCCAGATCGTCTTCTACCCGTGGCAGCAACATACGAGATTTGATTTCGGCCAACATTGCAGCCATTAACAAATACTCAGCCGCCAGCTCAAGCCGCATGCTTTCCATCAACGCGATGTAAGTCATGTACTGATCGGTTATATCGGCAATCGGGATCTCGAGAATGTCGAGATTTTGTCGTTTAATGAGATAAAGCAGTAGATCAAGTGGCCCCTCAAAAGCATCGAGAAAAACCTCTAGTGCATCGGGTGGAATGTAAAGATCCTGGGGCAGATCAATAACGGGTTCGCCAGAGACAACCGCTATTGGAGGGACAACGGAGACTGGATCGGCAGGCGAACTTTGATCAGGTACTGCTGGCGTATTGGACTGCATCTTCGAGCAAACCTACTGGAGTTCACTGAGTATAGCGCGTAGCGTATCGTTCCTTTAACACTCGTAGACTATTTATCACCCCAAGTCTGCTTTCCTGGCAAATTGTTTACATTAATTGGTCAAAATCAATGCAAAAGCGCATAAAGCTCATCAAGAATCCAGGAAAGACACATCACCCCGACCAAGGCGGGAAACATCAATTTGCCCATTTGAATCAAAGACCAGCACCGTTGTGGGTTCATAGCCGCAATGACCACCGTCGATAATCAGGTCAACCTGTTTTTCCAACAATGCTCTGATCTCTTCTGCATCCGTTTCGGGCAAATCCTTGCCAGGCATGATCAAGGTACTGCTCATCATTGGCTCTTGCAACTCTGCCAACAAGGACTGACATATCGAGTTATCAGGAATACGAATGCCTATGGTCTTTCGTTTCGGATTTTGCAAGCGGCGAGGCACTTCGTTGGTCGCCGAAAGAATGAATGTGTATGGACCTGGTGTGAGCGACTTCAAAGTACGGTAAGTGGCGTTATCCACTCTTGCGTACAATGAAATATCTGACAAATCTCGACACACCAAGGTAAAGTTATGCTTCGCAGTGGTACGGCGAATACGGGCAATACGTTCCATAGCCTGCTTGTCACCAATATGGCAACCAAGCGCGTAACTTGAATCGGTGGGATACACAATGACACCACCTTCGCGAATAATAGCGACAGCTTGCGCAATCAGCCGCTTTTGCGGATTCTCAGGATGTATGTCGAAAAATTGACTCATTAGCCGTCTAACCGATGATTAACGGACCGATTGTACTGATATTAGATTCCCGAATGGTATAAAAAGGCCTCAATACTGCCGACTGCGATGAACTACCTTATCTTTGCCTCGCAACAATCCAGCAACCATAGGACAAACATGAACGTAATAAAACTATTCCTCTCGACTACTCTGGCACTCAGCCCATTAAGCCTAGCGTTTGCTGATAGCCATGGAGATGATGGTGCCAAACTCGACGCGAATGCCGTAGCTGCGACCGTCAATGGCAAGCCTGTGGCCAAGGTCACCGCAGAGAGGGTCGCCCAACAGATAGCCGCTCGCGGTGAGCAAGCGGACCCCAATCGTATACTTGAAGAGCTCATTAACCTGGAAATTCTCACGCAGGAAGCGGAGAAACTCAACCTGGATAAAGAACAAGATGTTGCCACGGCGCTTAATCTGCAATACACGCAAACCATGGCCAACGCCTACCTTGCACACTTTTCCGGGAATTTTGATGTTAGCGATGAAGAGATAAGAGCAGAATATGATCGCCAAACCAGCCAAACCACATCAGACGAATACAATGCTGCACACATCCTGCTCGAATCCGAAGATGAGGCTAAAAACGTTATAGATGAATTAGACAAAGGCGCTGATTTTGCCAAGCTTGCCAAGGAGAAATCAACCGGCCCCAGTGGACCAAATGGTGGAGAATTAGGCTGGTTTCAAGCTGCCAATATGGTGCCAGAATTTGCCAATGCTGTCAGTGATATGAAAGCCGGCGAAACCAGCACGGCGCCAGTTAAAACACAATTTGGTTGGCATGTCATTCAGCTCAACGAAACCCGTGGTTCACCCAAGCCAGATTTGGATTCTGTAAGGCCTTCCATTATGAACGCGTTACTCAGAGTAAAGCTTGCTGAGCATGTCGAGGCTTTGCGATCTGCTGCAGATATAACAATAAAGTAGTTTCCCCTAAAGCTGTAACAGTATCGCTAAAAACCAGGAAACAATGCCGGGCAGTCAAAATGCCCGGCTTTTGCAAGCGCTTAAGGCTTTATACAAGCTGGCAAAACCAATAGAAAATCCACATAACGCTCAAACAGGCAATCCACCTCAAACCAATAAACGACGTCAAGCCGACAAACCGCCACTGAGATCATTTTGCAGATCGATAACATCCTCAAGACCCACAGCAAGACGCACCAACCCATCACGAATACCCGCCGACCCTCGATCTTCCGCACTCATACGGCCATGCGTTGTAGTGGCAGGGTGTGTAATGGTGGTTCTGGTATCGCCAAGGTTTGCCGTAATCGAACACAAACGAGTGGAGTCGATTAGATTCCAGGCAGCCGACTGCCCGCCTTTCATTTCAAAAGCCAGCACACCACCAAAAGCCTTCTGCTGAGATTTTGCTAATTCGTGCTGTGGGTGGTTGAGCAGCCCAGGATAGTAGACACGCTCAACCGACGCCTGTTCTGAGAGCCACTGGGCAATCGTTGCGGCATTACGCGAGTGTTGTTGCATACGCAAAGATAACGTTTCCAACCCTTTTAAAAACACCCAGGCATTAAAGGGACTCAGGCAAGGCCCCGCGCTACGCATAAAAGACGTCAATTCATCGATTAATTCTTGCGACCCGGCAATCGCACCTCCAACACAACGTCCCTGCCCATCCAGATACTTGGTCGCAGAATGAATGATGACATCAGCGCCAAAATCAATTGGCTTTTGCAAAGCGGGTGTGCAAAAACAGTTGTCCACAACAAGCTTGACGCCAGCATTATGCGCAACATCAGCCATCGCTTGAATATCCGCAACCTCAGTTAATGGGTTGGTCGGTGTCTCCAGGTAAAGGTAACGGGTTTTATCGCTTATAAGCGAGCTCCACTCTGCCGGATCAAAGCTGTTAGCGAAGCTGACTTCAATACCATAGCGGGGCAGGAAATTCTTCATAAGATTGACCGTACTGCCAAACATATTGCGTGTCGCGATAATATGTTCACCCTGCCGCATCGTCCCCATAAAAAGCATGTTTATTGCAGCCATACCCGAGGCAGTAGCGATGCAGCTTTCAGTCTTTTCAAGCGCTGCAAGCCGCCTCTCAAAGGTTTGCACAGTGGGGTTAGTAAAGCGGGAATAAATCAGACCATCCGCTTCCCCGGAAAAGCGCATTGCAGCTTCGGCGGCATTGGGAAATACAAAGCTGGAGGTGGTCATGATGGGTTCGGCATGCTCGCTGAAAGAGCTGCGTTCAAACCCTGCCCGTATCGCTAGTGTGTCATCGCTGTACACTGGTTCTGGCTTGTCTGTCACTGCATAGTCCTTTAAATACTTGATTAGCTACAAGTTACGCCATGGCGGCGATCATAGCGCTGCCAGCTACGTTGCCGGAGCAAACTTAAATCCATAGAATAACCAGGAATAGTGAACCACAAACGGTTCATCAAAGAACTTGGTAAACCAGGAGCTCAACTATATACAAATTTAACTCTGAGCACGCATGTTGAGCCCAACTGTTCGGAACTCAAAACTCAATGTGACATGTGCCACAAAAACATCATTAACCCTGCTATCGGTAAACGTCCGGATATGGGCGGCCCTTGCTGCAAAATTAGCGAACCAAATCACAGTGTCTCGTGGTTTGCAAGGGTTTTTTGCCTAAATAAAACAAATATGATTCTCACCCGCCGAGCATAGCCATAAAATCTAATATTACACCTTGAGCAGGCACATCAAGTCCCCGATCAATTGGCCGATTTTATACCCACGAGACAATATTGTCTGACAAACAGATCCACGCAGCCTGTAACAGATGTTTTTTAATAAGCTTTTCAAATCTGAGCCAGAAAAACCTGTGCGAAAGCGCAGCAAAGTTTCTTCTGCCCAGCGAGGGGAACGTACTCAAAAAACCCGC
>CALHRQ010000140.1 GCA_938038175.1 uncultured Granulosicoccaceae bacterium
ACTCTATAGCATAGGGGCACGTAAAGCCGGTTTCGGTTTGAGCGGATTTGATGCCTCGGGACGCTTTGGTGTGCAGCTTGAATTTACAGAAGAATCCAATATTCCCATTGGTTACTGGACAACCCAAAATGGTCTCAAAGATGAACGATGCGGGCCAATCGAGTTTTCAGTGGCAGCCTCGCCTGATCAGTACTGGGATTCGTTTTTCGAATCCGCCAAAAAACCTAAGCCCAGTATTGACGATGTTGAGAAAGTAACAGCTGAGTACCAAACCTTGCCCAGTATTAAATCTCTTTCAACCGCAGACACAAGCGGTTATGCGAAAGAGCGAGATCGTCTTTGGGGGATATTTTCAAAAAATTATATTGAATCCCTGCCTGATCAAATAAAAGCATTGCCCTTAAGAACATCAGAAGAGCGCGCCAAAGCAAGAACACTCATTGCTCGTATGGAAAATCCTGGATTTCGAATGCAAGTGAATATCCCTGCGCACTATGCCAATGCCTTGTTCGACAACAACGTCGTTGTTGAACCGATCTACTTTGTTGATGAGCAAGCTGCTTGCGCAAGAACCAATTCATTTGTACCAGCGAATAGTTTGCAATCGGTAGAACTGTTTGTCGGTCTTTCCGGCTTTGACTGGACAGACACATCGGCAGCACACTTTATTAATCTGTTAAAACGATGTGAAGCCTCTGCGCAAACAGTTCCTTTACGGGTGTCTACCGCCATCCAAAGGATTGAATATTGGGGCGCTCAAGTAAAACGGAAAATGGATGTGACCTCGCAGCTAAAAGATACAGTGGACGTTCTGAATTCAAAACCCAGGTCTTTAACCACACTTGTTGCGTCTAACGGTTATACAACCCGCGCACCCAGTACCAATCAAATGAGCACTGACACGTTTAATCGTTTGTTTGAATCTGCGGTATTGCCTATGCGAGAAGAGGCGTTAAGTAACGCAATGTTTGAGGTCAATGATTTATTTTCAAACTCTACGACGTCCGGTACTGGCGCTGATCTTTTAGAACACTGTAAAAAATCATTGGGCCCTTTATACGGCAAGTTGCCACCCTACAAAGCACAGTTGTACGAGCATTGCTTAAACAACGCCAGAGATCATCTCAGCGCTTATTTTAAAGAAGCCAAAGTTGCCTTGGAGACGTTAGGTCCAGGTGAACAAGACACACGCAGTTATCTGAACAACAATCGGGATTTTACGACCTCTAGTCTTGCCAACGAGACAGGGTTACAAGTTGAATACAAAGCATTCATTGCCCAGAGGGCCGCTTTTGCAAACCGGATACTGGATTCGTCTTTGGAAACTATTGCAAGCTATTACTACGAAAATACGCCAGACGCCGATGCTAAGCTGCAGCAAACGTGCAGCCAAAATTTTTTTAACTCCACCATAACGTCAAGGTGCAGAGATTTTCTAAATCTTATGACGGAGCGGCAGTTTAAGCGGCAATGTAATCAAACAATAGAGCAAGCGAAATTATCAGATGCATTGCCAAACAATAGTGTTTTATATGGCGATGGTGTTGAGCTACGCAGCATCTCTGTGAAGGACTTAGTTTGCCAGGCTTTTCTTCGGGGCATTGCTTTGAATATTAACGAGACTAGCCAAGCATTAGTGATCGAGGGTATCGCTCTCGATTCAAAACAAACTTTGTTTGAGACCTCTATGGTTAATACAGAGGAAAAACCAGACGAATGGACTGTTGACTCGTTAAGCGGCACACTGCCAAACACGAGATTTGGCGAGATAAATCAAGGCCAGCTTGTACATTGTATTTTGAGTGATTGGGGTTGTTAATTTAATGGTGTAGCCTCATCCATTCCTGCCCAGGTGTCTGCAAGGCTGAACCTATAACAATAAGTACCAATGCATAAAATACTCACATGAGTTTTAGCGCGCTATATTCAGGTAACAGCGGTTAGCAGGCACTGCCTTTACCAGCTTTTGCACACGCACTAAGAAACTATCACCCCGGCTGCAAATTAGCATAAGCCAACACCAGCCACTTGCTACCGGCGTCTTCAAAGTTTACCTGCACCCGAGCCTGCTGACCCCGACCTTCATGGCTCAGCACAACACCACGACCAAACTTGCCATGCGTAACCGATTGCCCTATTTGAATACCCGATTCGTTTTCGGGTTCCTGAAAGCGGGGTGAACTTGTTGTTTGATACACCGGCATACTAACATTCATGCGTGGACGGATTTCTTCAAGAAGTTCTGCAGGTAGTTCGCCGATAAATTTGGACGGCGGGTTGTATTGATCGCGTCCGTATAGACGCCGTTGCTCAGCCATAGTCATATAGAGTTTTTTTTCGGCGCGTGTAATACCGACATAGCAAAGCCTGCGCTCTTCCTCTAACCTGGCCGGATCTTCTGCTGATCGCTGATGTGGAAACAGCCCCTGCTCCATACCCGCCATAAACACCACTTGAAATTCCAGGCCTTTGGCAGAGTGTAAAGTCATAAGCTGTACAGCATCTTCATCTCCATCGGCCTGGCCTTCGCCTGCTTCCAATGCAGCATGAGCAAGAAACTCATCAAGAATAATGGCCTCAGGGTCTTCAATGTAATTAACCGCAAACGTGCGTGCAGCATTACTGAGTTCTTCGATGTTTTCAACTCGGCTCTGGCCGCGTTCTGTTTGGTCTTTTTTAAAGTGCTCGTGCAAGCCGGATACATCGATAGTGACTTCAACCTGCTTTGCGAGATCTTTTTCAAGCATTGCATCGGTCATGGACTCTATGAGTGATATGAATTTGCCGACGGCTGTGGCTGCACGTGCCGCAAGGCCTTTGTTCTCAATGATGCTTTTGGCCGCTTCCCACATGGAGCTATCAGTAGCTCGCGCATGATCACGAATGAGGGAAACAGTTTTATCACCAATGCCTCGCGCCGGTTGATTAACAACCCGCTCAAACGAAACATCATCATAGTGATGGCTAACCAAACGCATATAGGCAAGCGTGTCTTTTATTTCTGCACGCTCAAAATAACGCAAGCCACCGTATATACGGTATTTAACACCGGCTGCAACAAGATATTCTTCTATAACACGCGATTGCGCGTTAGAGCGATACAGCACGGCGCAGTCTCGACGCCTGCCACCTTTATCGCTGACATAATCCAAAATGGACTCAACAATAAAGCGTGCTTCATCGGTTTCGTTATAAGCGTTGTACAGTGTTATGAGCTCGCCTTCGCCATCCGCAGTCCAAAGATTTTTACCCAACCTGCCACCGTTGCAATCGATAAGGGCGTTAGCTGCTGCGAGTATATTGCCACTGGAACGGTAGTTTTGTTCAAGCCGGACCACATTGGCTGACGGCAGGTCTTTATTGAAATTGAGGATGTTTTCTACGCGTGCACCACGCCATGCGTAAATGGATTGGTCATCATCGCCAACCGCAAACACAGAGCCAGTGTCGCCTGCCAATAACTTTACCCAAGCATATTGAATGGCATTGGTATCCTGAAATTCATCTATTAAGAGATGCGCATAACGCTGTTGATATGTGGCAAGCAAGGCCTTGTTATCGCGCAATGTTTCGAGCGCACGCAATAGCAGTTCGGCAAAATCAACAGCGCCAGTGCGCTCGCAGGCTGCTTCATAGGCGCTATAAATTCTAACGTACTGGGCAGTGGTGGCATCCTGCTGATCATCAATATGCTGCGGGCGCCTGCCTTCATCCTTGTGGCCATTGATAAACCACTGTACTTGCTTGGGCGGGTAATGTGCCTCGTCCAGCTCCAGACTACGCACAATACGTTTAATCATTCGGAGCTGATCATCACCATCAAGAATTTGAAAGGCTTGCGGTAACCCTGCTTCGCGCCAGTGCTGGCGAAGAAAGCGATGCGATATACCGTGAAACGTACCCAGCCACATGGATGCCACAGACATGCCCAGCAGGTGTTCAACGCGGTGCCGCATCTCGCGCGCTGCCTTGTTGGTGAACGTGACAGCCATGATGCCAAAAGGGGAAACAGACTCAACTCGGTTTAACCAGGCAATGCGACTGGTGAGCACACGGGTTTTGCCACTGCCGGCGCCAGCAAGCACAAGCACATGCCCGGGTGGCGCAGTGACAGCCTCGCGCTGGGCGTCATTCAGGGATTCAATGATATCGGAAACATCCATGCGCACATGGTAACAATGCTGCAGCTATGCCGCAGCAATTTCACGCACAAGGACGAACTGTTTTTAGATCAGGCCAGCGACGCGTCGCAGCGGGTCGCTAATTGTTGAAAGGAAGCTTACAGAAGTCTACTCAACTGGTGTCCAAACACCGCGAAACGCATCAAGATCGCTGTCCTCAAGACGGCCTTTGGCATACAGCTCATTTAAGGCATCTTCATCGAGAGATTGTGGCTGACCCGCCTCATTCGTGTAGCTCCATTCGCCGTAGATCGCCATCAGAAACAGGGTTTCCAGAATATCGCCAATTCGAACAGCGTGTTCAGTCGCAAAACCTCTGAGCTGTTCCATCGTTAAGGGCTCCTCAACACGGGCATATTCGCCATAGAGAAAACTCGAGATGCCTTCATCCCAAAGAGGTTCCTGATTTAGCTGCTGCATAATGGTGGTATTTTTATTGAGTCAGACTTGGGAATGCAAAGTCATTGCCAGAAAGGCGGGTTTTTAGCTATTGGCGGGATTAAACCGACGCTCAGGCGACCCCAAGGGAAAAAAAGACGCTGAAGTACAGAGTACAGAGTAATCAAATGGCCAACACGGTGCGTAATCGGCGTTTTTGATTTCAAGGCGCACGCTTCACCACTCCAGAGACATTTTCACTTTTTATACTATCTCCGCCTCAAGGTGTTCCGGGTATCTTTAACGATATTGACAGTCGCCAGGTTTATCGGCTGAGGGTAAACAACACTTTTAACATCGCCAAATAACGCCGCATCTGATTCAAATGTATGAAATGCTTCAAACAAACACTTGATACTAAAAGTGATTATAGAGTGGGTGTGATTATCTCTATTTTATAAATTCCTGGGCCGTTACCGGCCTGGATTGTCAGCTGGATAGCATGCCACGTATCAAGCAATAAAGACCAAGCAAAATAATGGGCCATAACCACCAGGGTGTTGGGTTATCTGAAATAACATAGGCGCTCATGAGCATGGTCGCTGCAAGCGTTAGTGCAGCACCGGTAATAACATAGCGAATGCTTTTACTCGCGTTAGGGTTTTTCCCCGCCAGGCTTGATTTTACATCCTTGCCAGAAATCAGATCACGTTTATTGGTATTGGCTTTCAGATAGTCATGCACCATCATCGGCATATGTGGCATCGCGTCCACTATCAAAGGTGCTTGTTCAAAGAACTTTTTGGCAATCGCCTTGGGACCACGATGCTCGATAACCCACTGTTCTAAAAACGGCTTGGCGGTTTTCCATAGATCCAGCTCTGGATAGAGTTGCCTGCCCAGACCTTCGATGTTCAGCAAGGTTTTTTGCAGTAAAACCAATTGCGGCTGTACTTCCATTTCGAATCGACGGGCAACCTGAAATAGTTGCAGTAACACATCGCCAAACGATATTTCGGCTAGTGGCTTTTCGAATAAAGGGCCGCAGACTGATCGAATAGCCGCTTCAAAATCACTGACACGAGTTTCGGGTGGAACCCAGCCTGAATCCACATGCAGTTGCGCAACCCGTCGATAATCAGACTGAAAAAAGGCCAGCATGTTCTCGCCCATGTAATGCAGATCAGCTTCCGTTAAGG